>NZ_JAYGIC010000161.1:0-24039 GCF_034931105.1 Synechococcus sp. CCY9201
AGGAAAGCCGGCTGGGCCTGCTCGCCCTCTGCCACGGCTGCGGCGACCAGCAGGTGCAGAGCCTGCTGCAGCTGCGTCGCTGGGCGCCCTGCCTCTGCCGCCAGGCTCCGGCAGGGGACCCCACCCCCCTGGCGATCAGCGGCCCCCTCTGGATCGGCCCGCTGCAGAATCCCGACGTGCTCGGCGCCATGGCCCCTGGGGCGGCAGAGGCACCGATGCCGCCGGCGGAGATGACAGTGTCGCCACTGCCGGCTCTGGGGACTCTCCTGGAACCCGCCAGCCTGAAGCTGTTGCAGCGCCTGCAGGCCGATCCGGGCACGGTGGCGCGTTGCTGGCCCACCGCGGAGATCGGCCGCCGGCTGGGAGGAGGTCCGCCCCGGCTGGAGGCGATGATCCAGCGGTTGCGCCAGCTGGGCCACGGCGCCTGGGCCAGCGGTGTGATGGCAGCCCAGCTGCGCAGCGATGCCCCGTGGCCTTTGCTGCTGGAAGTGGCGCGTGCGGCTCAGGCTGATTCGCGCCGGCCTGCCGAGCCGGGCCACTTCCGCCGGGACACTGCTAAATAGATTCGGCTTGCGTTCCAGCCCTGGTCATGGCCTCTGAAATCTTTGGCACCGCTGCTCTGTTCTGGGTGCTCATCCCCGTGGGGCTTGCCGGTGGCGTGTTGCTGCTGAAGCTCCTGAACGACTGACGCATCGGCTACCGATGCGCTCGTAGGCTCAGCCTGGTAGCGCATCCTCCATGCAGGTTCTGGTTGTTGGTGGAACGGGCACACTTGGCCGGCAGATCGCCAGGCGGGCCCTGGATGCCGGCCATCAGGTGCGCTGCATGGTCCGTTCCCCCCGCAAGGCATCGTTCCTGCAGGAATGGGGCTGCGAGCTCACCCGGGGGGATCTGATGGATCCTGAGAGTCTCGATTACGCCCTCGAAGGCCAGGAGGCGGTGATCGACGCCGCCACGGCCCGAGCCACCGATCCGGGCAGCGCTTACGACATCGACTGGACCGGCAAGCAGAACCTGTTCGCCGCCTGCAGCCGCGCCGGCGTCAAGCGGCTGGTGTTTCTGTCGTTGCTGGATGCGGCCCTGCACCGCAGCGTGCCGCTGATGGAGATCAAGGCCTGCACCGAGGCCTGGCTGGAGGCTTCCGAGTTCGACTACACGATCCTGCGGGGCGTGGCCTTCATGCAGGGTCTGATCAGTCAGTTCGCGATCCCGGTGCTCGAGAGCCAGACGGTGTGGGTGAGTGGGGTTCCCACGCCGATCGCCTACATGAACACGCAGGACCTGGCCGCCTTCGCCGTGGCCGCCCTGGAACGGCCTCAGACCGTGCGGAAGGCATTCCCGGTGGTGGGGCCGAGGGCCTGGAACACCGGTGAGATCACCCAACTGTGTGAGCGCTACAGCGGCCGTGAGGCACGGGTGTTCCGGGTGCCGCCGCTGCTGTTGAAGGGGATGCAGGCTGTGGCCAGTTTCTTTGAAGCCAGCCTCAACGTGGCCGAGCGGCTCGCCTTCGCCGAAGTGACCGGTGGCGGCCGTCCGTTGGATGCGCCGATGGAGGAGAGCTATGCCGCCTTCGGCCTCGATCCAGCTGCTACCACCAAACTGGAGGATTACCTGAAGGAGTACTACGACACCATCCTCAAACGCCTGCGCGACATGGAGGCCGATCTCGATAAGGATGCCAAGAAGAAGCTGCCGTTCTGAACAAGCCTGGCCTGACAGAGTGCCCTGGACCTGATTCACGCCCTGGTGATCAGCGGCATCGCCCCCTGTTGGTCACAAGCAGAGGGTGCGTCCGGCGGGGCCTGGGGATTTCGCGTAACGTTGTCATTGGATTTCTTGCTTTTCTGGGAAGATACTTCTCAGAGCTGGGCCATGGTCTAGACTGGCGGATGTGCAGTTAACCCGATAAATCGCCGATGTTTACTCTTCAAAGAGCCACCCAGATCTTCCCCGAAACCCTCTCCGCCGATGTGGTTCCGGCCATCACGGCCCGCTTCCGCCTGTTGAGTGCAGAGGATCAGCTGGCCCTGATCTGGTACGCCTACCTCGAGATGGGAACCACGATCACGGTGGCCGCCCCTGGCGCCGCACGCATGCAGTTCGCGGAGCCGGTGCTCAACCAGATCAAAGCCATGGGGGCGGCGGAGCAGACCCAGGTGATGTGTGATCTGGCCAACCGCAGCGACACCACCATCTGCCGCGCCTATTCCAACTGGTCGGTGAATATCAAACTGGGCTTCTGGTATCAGCTCGGTGAGTGGATGGCCGCCGGTCTGGTGGCCCCGATTCCCAAGGATTACCAGCTCTCCGCCAATGCCTCGGCCGTTCTCACCGCCCTCAAGGGGGTGGAGCAGGGTCAGCAGATCACCCTGCTGCGCAACTTCGTGGTGGACATGGGCTTTGATCCCCAGAAAGGAGAGGGTCAGCGGGTGATGGAGCCAATCGTGGCTCCCACGCCGGAAGACCAGCGCCAGAAGGTGTTCATCGAAGGGGTGATCAATCCCACGGTGAACTCCTATATGGATCTGCTCAACGCCAACGATTTCGACAATCTCATCAAGCTCTTTCTGCCGGATGGAGCGCTCCAGCCCCCCTTCCAGAAGCCGATCGTAGGCACCGATGCCATTCTGAGCTTCTTCCGGGAAGAGTGCCAGAACCTGCGCCTGCTGCCCGAGCGGGGCTATGCCGAACCCACCGATGGGGATTTCACCCAGATCAAGGTGACCGGCAAGGTTCAGACCCCCTGGTTCGGGGCCAACGTGGGCATGAACGTCGCCTGGCGCTTCCTGCTCAACCCGGAAGGCAAGATCTACTTCGTGGCCATCGATCTGTTGGCTTCCCCCGCCGAGCTGCTCAAGTTCGCTCGTTGAGGCCTGCCACCCGAACCGGTCTTCTGCTGGCATGCACGATCCTGCTGGCCTGGCTGATCAGCCTGGCCAGCCTGGTGATCGTGGATCCGTCTCGGCTGCCCTGGCAGCTGGTGCTGCTGGCCGTGCTCGGACGGACCTTTCTGCAGACAGGCCTCTTCATCGTCGGCCACGACGCGATGCACGGCACCCTCTGGCCAGAGCGGAAGCGCTGGAACCACAGGATCGGCGCCCTGGCCCTGCAGCTGTACGCCGCCCTGCCCTACCGCGCCTGCCGCCGCAATCACCACCGGCATCATCGGGCGCCGGTCAGCGCTCTCGATCCGGATGGTCCTCCCCATCCCGGCAGTGGTGTGGTGAGCTGGTACATCCGCTTCATGGCGGGGTATCTGTCCTGGCTCCAGATGATGCGCTTGCTCGGCGGCTGGCTCCTTCTGGCTCTGGTGGCCCAGGTGTTGTCCGTGGCTCTGGTCAACACGGGCGCTGGCAGCAGTGCTGTATCCGCCATCAGCAATGTCTTGCTGTTCTACAGCCTGCCGCTGCTGTTGAGCTCTCTGCAGATGTTTGCCTTCGGGACCTATCTCCCCCACCGACAGCAGCGTCACAGCCAGGGCCTGGGTGCGATTGAAAGCCTGAATCTTTCAGCGCCGCTGTCCCTGCTGGCCTGCTATCACTTCGGCTATCACCGAGAACACCACCAGTGGCCGGATCTGGCCTGGTTTCAACTTCCTGAGCGGAGATCCAGCGCGCTGCCAACCGCCCATCCGTTACGCTCGTTACCAAGGTGTATGAAGCTGAGCAGACCCCAGCCGACAGCCTCTTCAAGATCATGAACATGAACGATTCTATTGTGACCGGCTGGAGTGAACAGGAAGAGGCCATTGCTCGCGGGGCGTTCGATCGTGCCCAGCGGCGGGCTGTGCACGTCCTGATTGAGGCGATCAGGGTGCAGTCTGGCCGCCTGGATTCGATTGATTCAGTCTGGAATCTGCATGATTTTCTCAGCACACAGCGCTACCAGATCGAGGGGCGTTTCGATTTTCGTCTCGATGGAATTCTGTTTGTTTTCGCCAGTCTGGTGAAGGAGAAATTGCTTTCTCTCGAAGAACTTGAGGGTCTCGGAGACGAGAAGCTGGCCAAAATCAAGGCCATGTCCCTGTTCTGAACTGTCGTTGCGATCTCTCCAGAAGCGTCGCGGCTGGCCGGGTAAACTCTTCGATTGTGCTGCTGGACGGATGTCGATTGCGCAGATCAAGAACCTGCAGCGCCGCCTCGCCAATCTTGAGCAGGAAGCGATCGAGGAGATCAACCGGGCCTGCGGCCATGAGCTCTGGCAGAGCCTCGGTTTCGATGCTCTCGATACACTTGAGGATCCGGATCGTCGCTCGCGGGCGAACTACTACTACGGCCAGCTGCAAACGGTGCGTGAACTGCGCGACGTCATCAGCTGAGCGAGCCGCACGCACCACAGCCAGGCCTCCCTATCCGCCGCCGCCGGCCCGCCCCGATTTCCCTCCGCCGGCCCGTCCGCCCCGACCCGGGGAGCGCCGGCCAGAGGGGCTCCTGGCTGCCGACAGCGTACGGAGCGATGGCTGCCCGCTCGCTGGTTGACGCAACAGCCCCTGCACACGGCGATCCTCTTCGGGGGTCAGCGCACGCCAGCGGCCTGGATCCAGGCCGCTCAGGTCCAGGGGAGGCTCTCCATCCATCAGGTCGATGGAGGCGCGTACCAGCCGCAGGGTGGGATGGCCCACCGCGGCAGTCATCCGACGCACCTGGCGGTTGCGACCCTCCCGCAATTGCAGCTCCAGCCAGGCGGTGGGAATGGCGAGGCGATGGCGGATCGGCGGCACCCGCTCCGGCAGTTGCGGTGCTGGCAGGAGGACACGAGCGCGGGCCGGCAGGGTGCGCTGTCCCTGCACCATCACCCCCTCGGCCAGCCGCTGCAGGGGCTCGGCACTGGGTTCACCTTCCACCTGGACCCAGTAGGTGCGCCAGTGGCCCCAGGCTGGATCGGTGAGGCGATGTTGCAGTGGGCCGTGGTTAGTGAGCAGCAGCAGGCCCTCACTGTCTGCATCCAGGCGGCCGGCGGCATAGACGCCAGGCACCGGAATGAAGGAGGCCAGGCAATCCCAGCGACTTTCAGGTTCCGGCGTGAACTGGCTCAGGACCCCATAGGGCTTGTGGAAGAGCAGATGGGTCAGAGGCGGGCCTGCCAGAGGTTCACCACGCCGATCGCGATCAGCAGCAGTCCGAGATCCATCGACAGAGGAGGCAGAACCATGGGGCGCAGCGGTGATCCGGGTGAAAGCGCAGCGACCCTAGGGCCCTCGACCGGCCACCCGGTGGGAACGGAGCGGGCCGGAAGGGCGAGATCTAGACTGAGGGCAGTGATCTTCGTCTGCCCCGCCACCGCCGCATGATTGAAACCTCGGGAGTGATTGAGAAGGAACAGGGCAACGGCTTCTATCTGGTGACCCTGGAGCAGCCCGCTGGGCACCAATGTCTGTGCCGTGCGGCCGGCAAGCTCACCAAGTTCCGCATCAAGCTCCTCGCCGGCGACAAGGTGCTGGTGGAGATCAGCCCCTACGACCTCACCCGCGGCCGCATCACCTACCGCGAGCGCAACGCCGGAGCCACCGGCCCCCGGCCGGGCGGCAATCGTCCCGGCGGCCCCCGTCGCCGCTGAGGCGATGGTTCAGAGCTGAGCCGATTCAGATCAGGCTCAGCTCTGACCTCCTGTTGTCTCAGCCCACCGCCGCACCCAGCAGGGATTCGATCGCGGCCTTGAATTCGCTGCGTTGCTTGACGCCGCGGAACTGCTGTTTGAGCTCCTTGCCGAAGAACAGCTGCACCGTTGGGGTGCCGCTGACACCAGCCTGAACGGCAATCTCCTGATCGGCATCGATGTCGATCTCGACACCCTGGGCACGCCCGCCGAGTTCCTCCAGCACCCGCTTCAGCTGGGGCTTGAGCACGTGGCAGGGGCCACAGGTGGGAGAGGTGTAGACCACCAGCAAGGGCTTGTTGCTGTCGTGGTACAGCTTGCGCAAGGCATAGCCCCCTTTCTGCCAGAGGGCATCAGGATCGAAATTGTCGCCATCGCTGGTGACGGTTCGCACCGGTTCACCGGCCGGGGCCGGATCCACCGGATCGTGGCTCACGGTCACCGCCAGATCGTGGTGGGTGAGCCAGCGTTCGGCAGCCAGGGCGGCCTGGCAGCCGCTGCCGGCGGCGGTGATGCCCTGGCGCCATTCCGCATCGGCCACGTCACCGGCGGCGAACACGCCCTCCAGGCTGGTTTCGGGTCGGCCCGGCCGGGTCACGAGGTAGCCGAGCGAATCGAGTTCCAGCTGGCCGCGCACCAGACGGGTGTTGGGGGTATGACCGATCGCATAAAAGAGGCCGCGCACGGCCAGCTCCTCCGTGGCGCCCTGGCCTGTGTTGCCTGAATCGGTGGCCGCCGCGCTCGTGTCGCTCAGGGTGAGGCTCTCCAGCCAGCCGTTGCCGCTGGCCCCCACGACCTGACGGTTCCAGTGCACGGTGATGGCGGGGTTGGCCAGCACCCGATCGGCCATGGCGGCGCTGGCGCGCAGTTTGTGGGTGCGCACGATCAGGTGGACACGGCTGCCGTATTTGGTGAGGTACACGGCCTCTTCGCAGGCGGAATCACCGCCTCCCACCACGGCCAGCTCAGCGTCGCGGTATTGGGGCGTGGCGCCATCACAGATGGCACAGGCGCTGATGCCATGGCTCCAGAAGGTCTCCTCCTCCGGCAGGCCCAGGCGGTTGGCGCTGGCCCCGGTCGCCAGGATCACGGACTGGGTTTCGATCACCCGGTCTTCGGCGGTGATCCGGTAGGGACGGCGGGAGAGGTCGATGGCGCTGGCATCGGCTTCCACCAACCGGGTACCCCACCGCACCGCCTGGGCCTTCATGCGGTCCATCAGGTCCGGGCCGAGGATGCCGTCCGGAAAGCCTGGGAAGTTTTCCACGTGGGTGGTGGTCATCAGCTGACCACCGGGAATGCCGCCGTCCTGGAAGCCGGTGATCAGCACCGGGCTGAGGTTGGCGCGAGCGGCATAGATGGCTGCGGTGTAACCGGCGGGCCCGGAGCCCACGATCACCAGGTTCTCCGGAGAGGGACTCAGCGACGACTCTGCCCCTGGAGACGGTGCGTCCACGGACGGCGGCGTTCCCATCGGCTTAGGCGGAATGACTATGAGTTGAGCCTAGGGGATGGCTGAGCGGGTCGTGGCGATGCTGGCCAGAGGCCGATCAGATCTCGAGCAGGCCGTCGGTTTCGGGGTGCTGACCTTCACCCAGCCGGCGCGGCACCATCAGCACATTGGCCTCGAGCATTTCAGGATGTTCCTCGAGGCAGAGCAGCCACTCGCGGAACTCCTCGTTCAGGGCAAAACTGTCTTCGTACTGTTCAAGGGCGTCAAGCGTGGCCCGTCGCGCGAGGGCCCAGCAGACGGCCACCGTTAGGCGTCGATGCACCGAGGCGTCCATGGATTGATGGGCGGATGCGCACACGCTGCCGGTCCATCGGCTGGTTCGTGGTGTCGGTTGACACAACGTTGTAGATCAAGCCACACCAGCTCTATCACAAAACTGCATGTCAAGCACTGCGACGCAAAAAATCGGGAAGCTGGGGGCCGCCCAGCCGGATCACGTCCCCAGCCCGATCGCGCAGGGCCTGCAGCGGCAGACCGGTTGAGGGCATCGAGCCGGCGGATTCCGGAGCCTGTTCGCTGCTGCGGCTGCGGATCAGATAGGGCTCGCTCAGCGACCAGCTGCGGGCGTAGCGCATCAGCAGGGGGTCGGCCGGCGCGAACACGTAGGAGCACTGGCGCGGCACCGGCTCAAGGGCGGCACGGCTGCCATCCATGCGCACCGCCCGGGTGATCCCCTGCAGGAAACGGGTGCGGGTCACCACCGTGGTGAGGTAGGCCACCACCCGCAGCCGCGGCGCATCAAAACCCTCGGCGCACATATCGATGCTCACCAGCCAGCGGCCCTCGCCGCGCTGAAAAGCCTGCAGGCGATCGTTGGCCTCGGGATCCTGCGAGTGCACCAGCTGCACCCGGTCGCCCTCCTCCTCCAGCAACCCGGTGATCCGGCGGGCGTGGGCGATGTCGCGGGCGATCACCAGGCCGCCCGCCTCGGGATGCTCCTGACGCACCTCCTGCAGTTTGCGCCGGGCCCGGATCAGCAGATGCAGGGCAATACTGCTGGAATCCCCAAGTTGGATGGCGCGCCGCAGGTTGCGGGCCCGCCAGCTCTCCCGTTCTTCAGCCGAGAGGGGTGAGGTTTCGCCATCGGGATCATCAGGGCGGCGGCCGTGATCCACGCAGCCGTCCTGGAATCGGAACTCGAGGGGGCGCACATCACCGGCCGCGATCAGCTCCTGTGGTTCGACGCTGAGGTCGGGCACGATCCGTTCCACCGTCGTGTCACCTTCGGTGGCCTGCACCCGGCGGGCGGCACAGAAGGCGAGGTTGTCGGCCCGGAACGGAGTACCGGTGAGCCCCAGCCGCAGGCCGGCTGTGGCGGTGAGCCGGCTGAAGGCATGACCCCAGGCGCTGGCCTCCGGCTCGTCTGGATCGAGCCCGAGATGGTGCACCTCATCGGCGATCGCCATCCAGGCTCCCAGGCCTGGATCCGCCAGCAGAGCCGCCAGCCGTTCGCTGTGGCGACTTGCGCTCTGATAGGTGATCAGCAGACCGTGGCTGTCGGCGCTCCGCTGCGGCTGCTCGGGTTCCCAGAGGGCCAGGCGCAGCCCCAGACGGGCCGAGGAGGCCTGCCACTGGCCGCCGATGGAACTGCGGTGGCAGAACACCACGAAGCGGCTCAGGTGGCCGTCCCGGTGCAGCCGCTGAAAGCCGAGCAGGGCACCCAGCGTCTTGCCGGCGCCGGGACCGGCGTTGATCAGCACGTCGTGGCCGTTGGGGTGAGGCTGCAGCAGGCGGCGACGCAGCAGCTGCAGCAACAGCACCTGCCACTGGCGGGGCTGCACCGCAGAGCAGGCCAGGCTGCCCGGTTCCGGCCCCAGATCGAACGACGGCGAATTCATCGCCCGATTCTGCTGCCGTCGCGCTGGATCTTGAGCAATGGTTCCTATAGGTTTCCAGTCAGAACTGCCTATGTTCCGGCCAGGCGGGGCTCTGGTCTGCTTCGAGTCGCTCGTCTCCGTTCTGCCCTGGCGTCATGCCTGAACCCTCGCCTTTCTTCCCCGCCGAGCAGAAGGCCGTGCTGGAGCGCTGCTGGCGGCTCGAGTGCGACATCGATCCGATGATCCTGCGGGCCCGCATGCTGCGGCACCAGGGCTGGCCGTGCCAGGCGCTCTGCCTGGAACAGGAGCTGCTTCCGCTCTTCTGAGCCCCTGCGTCGCGTGTGGCGCGATTGTGGACCCCGTTGGTGGGCGACTCCACACAGCGGGCTGCCATCACAGCACCTGGGTCTCCTTAATGGAAGGGCAGGCCTTTGCTGAGGCTCCATTGACGAGGTTGTTGGTGCCGCGTGAGCGGCAGGCCGGTGAGTGTCGGGTGGCGGCAACGCCGGAGACCGTCCGCCGGCTGTGTGGACTGGGACTGGCCGTGAGCGTGGAGGCCGGGGCTGGAGAGGCCTCCGGCTACGGCGATACGGCCTACCAGGAGGCCGGGGCCGAGCTCTGCGCGCCGGAGGCCCTTCCCTGGGATGCGGCGGAGATCGTGCTCTGCGTGCAGCCGCCGCCGCTGGAGTCCCTGGCTCGCCTCAAGTCCGAGGCCCTGTTGATCGGCCTGCTGGCTCCCTACGGCGCCGATGCTCTGGCGGCGCTGCTGGCCGAGCGGGGGGCTTCGGCCATCGCCCTGGAACTCCTGCCTCGCATCAGCCGCGCCCAGTCGATGGACGTGCTCTCCTCCCAGGCGAACATCGCCGGCTACAAGGCGGTGCTGCTGGCGGCCAGCCAGCTGGATCGCTACATGCCGATGCTGATGACGGCCGCCGGCACGATTCAACCCGCCCGGGCCCTGATCCTGGGGGCCGGCGTGGCCGGCCTGCAGGCCCTGGCCACAGCACGCCGTCTCGGTGCCGTGGTGACGGTGAGCGATGTGCGGCCCGCCGCCAAGGAACAGGTGGAATCCCTGGGGGGCCGCTTCCTCGAGCCTCCGGCGCAGCAGGAGCGTCCCGCTGAAGCCGGAGGCTATGCCCAGGCGGCCAGCGAGGCGTTTCTCGAGGCCCAGCGCCAGCAGCTGGCCGAACAGCTGGCCGTCTCCGATCTGGTGGTCTGCACGGCCCAGGTGCCTGGCCGTCCGGCACCGCGGCTGATCAGCGAAGCCATGCTGGATGGCATGCGCCCCGGAGCTGTGGTGGTCGATCTGGCGGTGGCCCAGGGGGGCAACTGCGCCGCCACCGTGGCCGGTGAAACGGTGATCCGCAACGGTGTGCGGCTGATCGGTGCCGATGCCCTGCCCAGCAGCGTGGCCAACCACGCCAGCGCGCTCTACGCCCGCAACCTGCTGGCGCTGATCGAGTATCTGGCCGAGCCCGCCGCCCCTGGGGAGGCCGCAGAGCAACGCCGTCAGCAGCTCGATCCGCAGGATCCGATCCTGGCTGGCTGCCTGTTCATCAGCCGGGGAGATTGCCTGCATCCGGAGGTGCTGCGCAGCGGCACCGCGGCCCAGGCCACAACCGCGGTGCCCGTGGCGGCCGCTGAATCCGTCACCGTGGGAGCCTCCCGATGATCGACATCACCAACGCCCTCTGGGTGCTGCTGCTCGGCAGCCTGCTGGGACTGGAGCTGATCGGCAAGGTGCCGCCCACCCTGCACACGCCGCTGATGAGTGGCGCCAACGCCATCAGCGGCATCACGGTGCTGGCCTCCCTCACCCTGATCGTCCGCGCCGGTGATCAGCCGGCCCTGCTGCTGCTGGGCTCGCTCTCGCTCGGTTTCGCTCTGTTCAACGTGATCGGTGGCTTTCTGGTCACCGATCGCATGCTCGCCATGTTCCGCCGCCGGGGAGACCGCTGATGGCCACGCTTCATTCGCTTGCCTCGTTGCTCTCCTCCGGCCTGGACTCCCTGCGGCAGCTGCCGCCGCAGGTGCTGGGCGATGCCATTGACCTGGTGTCGGTGCTGCTGCTGGCCCTGGGCATCAAGGGCCTGTCCAAGGTGCGCTCGGCCCGCTTTGCCAATGGTCTGGCGGCCCTGGCCCTCGGCCTGGCCGTTCTGGGCCTGCTGATCCAGCTGCAGCCCGATGTCACCGCCTGGCTGTGGATCGCCGCCGGCAGTGCGGCCGGTGGCCTGCTGGGGCTGGTGATGGCCCAACGGGTGCCGATGACGGCCATGCCCGAAACCGTGGCGCTGTTCAACGGCTGCGGCGGCATGGCCTCGCTGCTGGTCGCCTTCGGCGTGTCCCGCTATGAGGGCCTCGACGACGGGGGCTGGGTGGCGGCCGCCTCGATCGTGGTGTCGCTGCTGGTGGGAGCGATCACCTTCAGTGGCTCCCTGGTGGCGATGGCCAAGCTGCGGGGCTGGCTCGATACCCCCGCCTGGACCCAGAGCAGCCTGCGCCATGGCGTGAACATCGGCCTGGCCCTGCTCTGCCTGGTGGGGGCCCTGACCCTGAGCTCCGATCCCGGCGGCTGGCCGTTGCTCCTGCTGGTGCTGGCCTCGAGCCTGCTGGGCATCGGGGTGACCCTGCCGATCGGCGGCGCCGACATGCCGGTGGTGATCTCCCTGCTCAACTCCTATTCCGGTGTGGCCGCCGCCGCCGCCGGTTTCGTGGTGGGCAGCCAGCTGCTGATCGTGGCCGGCGCCATGGTGGGCGCCGCCGGCCTGATCCTCACCCAGGTGATGTGCACGGCGATGAACCGTTCGCTGGTCTCGGTGCTGTTCGGTGGGGCCCTGGGGGCCGCAGCGCCGACTGGTGGTGGCGGTGGTGGAGAGGCCACCAGCTACAGCCGCATCGTGAGCTGCAGCCCTGAGGAATGCGCCATGGCCCTCGAGAACGCCGAGCGCGTGGTGTTCGTGCCGGGTTACGGCCTGGCCGTGGCCCAGGCGCAGCACGCCCTGCGGGAGCTGTCCAAGTTGCTGGAGGCCCATGGCGTCTCGGTGAGCTACGCGATCCACCCGGTGGCGGGCCGCATGCCGGGCCACATGAATGTGCTGCTGGCGGAGGCGGATGTGCCCTACGAGCAGATGGTGGAGATGGATCTGATCAATCCCGAGTTTCCCGCCACCGATGTGGTGATCGTGCTCGGCGCCAACGACGTGGTGAACCCCCAGGCCAAGACCGATCCCAGCAGCCCCCTGTTCGGCATGCCCGTGCTGGAGGTGGATCAGGCCCGCCAGGTGTTCGTGGTGAAGCGCAGCCTCGGCGCCGGCTATGCCGGCATCGCCAACGCCCTGTTCGAGCTGCCGCAGACGGCCATGGTGTTCGGCGATGCCAAGGCGGTGCTCAATGGCCTGCTGACGGAACTGCGGGCCCTGGGGGTGGGGAAAGTCAAGGAAACGGTATCCCTTTGACCTCGACATCCAGCACCGAGCTATCGCGCTGGATCTCCACTTTCATTGGGTTGGGCAGCTCCTGCACGGCCACCGTGCCGCTCACCGGCAGGGGCTGATCGGCCCGCACCGTGGCCTGCAGGGGCTCCACCGTGACCGGGTTGACGCTCACCGGTCTGACGGTCACCGGGTGGAGGTCCACCGGCCGCAGGCTCAGCGGCTGCACGGCCACCGGTGGCAGGTTCAGGCGGCTCACTTCCGCCACCACCCGGGTCTGCAATCCCTCCGGCCCCTGGGCCCGCACCGCGACCGGCAACGCAGACTCCACCCGCACCGTGATCGGGATCGAGCCTTCCAGCTTCACCGGCAGGGGGCTCCGGGTGTTCACCCCCACAGGAAGAGGGCGGCTGAGCAGCTGCTGGGCGGCCTGGGCCAGCACCAGGCTGCAGAGCACCAGCGCCAGGGGCCAGCGCCAGATCAGGCAGAGCTGCTGCCAGCGCGGCGGGAGCCGGTCTGGGTGGCGGGTTGGACCGGGGGCTTGAGTCATGGGGGTGGCCAGCGCAGGCCTCCATGATCGGCAGGTGCTCCTCGCCGTGGTTCGTGGCTCCCGTTTTGCCTGCCGATCTGTCGCTGCCGCCCTTCCGCCAGCGGTTCCCCTGGATTGGCGGGGATCTGCAGACGCTGCGGGACACGCTTCACCCACCGAAACTGCCGCTGGATCGGGGCTTGCCGCTGGAGTGGCCGGTGGGAGTGCTGCCCTGCCGATCCGCTTCCCTGTCTCCAGGTCGCTCCGGATCCGGATCCGGCGACCGCCTGCTGGCGCTGCTGGATGGGGCCCCATCCGCGGCAGACGCCCGTGGTCTGGTGCTGCTGCTGCATGGCCTGGGGGGATCGAGCGATCGCGAGGGCCTGCGGCGGATGGGGCAGACCCTGCAGGCGGCCGGCTTTGCCGTGGTGCGGCTCAACCTGCGCGGTGCCGGCGCCGGCCGCCAACTCGCCGGCGGCACCTACTCGGGCCGCTGCAGCAGTGATCTGCTGCCGGTGATCGCCCAGGCCCGCCGGCTGGCCGAGGAGCTGGGTCAGGCCACCAAAGCCGGGCCCCTGGCCGGCCGGCCCCTGCCCCTGCTGGGGGCGGGGATTTCCCTGGGCGGCACGATGCTGCTCAATGCCTGCCTCGATGGCGCGGCCCTGGCCTCTGGCTCTGGCAGGCAACCTGTGCTGGATGGCCTGGTCTGCATCAGCAGCCCGCTGGACCTGGATGCCTGCTCCCGCCAGATCGAGCGGCCCCGCAACCGCGTGTACCAGAACTGGCTGCTGGAGCGCCTCTGCCGCCAGACCCTCGAGGATCCCTTCGGGGTGACGCCCCAGGAGTGCCAGGCTCTCGAGGGGGCTGAGCGGCCCCGCACCATCCGCCGCTTCGATGCGGCAATCACCGCGCCCCGCTGGGGTTACACCTCAGTGGATCACTACTACGCCGCCGCCAGCCCCCTGCCGCGCCTGCTGGCGGGGGAACCCCTGCCGCCGACGCGACTGCTGCACGCGCTGGATGATCCCTGGGTGCCGGTGGAGGCCACCCGCCGGCTTGCCAGTCGGGCTTCCGAGGGGATCGAGGTGACGCTCACTTCAGGGGGCGGCCACAACGGTTTCCATGGCTGCGGGGATCACCGCCGGCCACCCGGCTGCTGGGGCGACTGGCTCACGGCCCGCTGGCTGCTCGACTTCAGCGCAGCGCAGGGCTGAACGTCTGCCGCTGCAGGATCCACGCCTCGATCGGTCGCCCGCCGATCACATGCTCGTGCACGATCCGCTCGATCCGCTCGGGCGTCACGCCGCCATAGACGATCCCTTCCGGCCAGAGCAGCAGGATCGGCCCGTCGCTGCAGATGCGCAGGCAATCGGCCTTGGTGCGCAGCACGATCCCCTCGGGGCGCCCAGGCGATTCCAGGCCGAGCTCCCGCACCAGGCGCTTGAGGGTGTCCCAGCTGGCGGCGCCCACGGCCGGGTCGCAGCAGAGCGCCTTGGTGGGGGTGGCGCAGAGCAGAAGGTGGTGGGCGACCTGCGGCATCGGGGCGGGCATCAAGCCGGCAGCGCCGCCGGGGCCTTGGCGTTCCGCCGGGCGGCAGCCTCACGCACCGCCTGGCGCGACCAGGCGTCCACGGCGAGCACGTCGTCGAGGGAGGGATCGGCCCTGAGATCGGCCCGGTGGCGATCACACACCACGTCGATCAGTTGCGGAATCTCGAGGAAGGGGATCTGCTCGTCGAGGAAGAGGGCCACGGCCTGCTCGTTGGCGGCGTTCAGCACCGCCGGCATGGTGCCGCCGGCGCGGCCGGCCGCGTAGGCCAGCTCCATGCAGGGGTATTTGGCCGGATCGGGGGCGCGGAACGTGAGTTGGCCCACCGCGGTGAGATCGAGCCGGCGCCAGGGGGTCTCGAGCCGCTCCGGCCAGCTGAGGCAGTAGAGGATCGGCAGCTTCATATCGGGCCAGCCCAGCTGGGCCAGCACCGAGGAATCGGCCAGTTCCACCATCGAATGGATGATCGACTGCGGGTGGATCACGATCTCGATCCGGTCGTAATCCAGCCCGAACAGGTAGTGGGCTTCGATCACCTCCAGGCCCTTGTTCATCAGCGAGGCCGAATCCACCGTGATCTTGCGCCCCATGCTCCAGTTGGGATGGCTGGTGGCATCGGCCACGGTGGCCCTGGCCAGATCGGCGGCGTCCCAGTCGCGGAAGGCGCCGCCGCTGGCGGTGAGCTGGATGCGGCGCAGACCGGGGGTGGGCACGCCGGTGCTGAGCCGGGCCGTGTCGGCCCAGGGGGTGCCCTGCAGGCACTGGAAGATGGCGGAGTGCTCCGAATCGGCCGGCAGCAGCCGCGAGCCGCTCCTGGCCAGCTCGGGCAGCACCACCGGGCCGGCGGCGATCAGGGTTTCCTTGTTGGCCAGGGCCAGGTCCTTGCCGGCCCGCACCGCCGCCAGGGTGGGCAGCAGGCCGGCGCATCCCACGATGCCGGTGACCACCAGATCGGCGCTGGGCCAGGCGGCGGCGGTGCAGAGGCCGTCGGGGCCTCCCAGCAGCTCCGGAAGACGGGCGGGCCGGGCGGCGGGCTCCAGGGCCTCCAGCCGCTCCCGCAGTGCCGAGACCCGATCGGCATCGGCAAGGGCCACCACCTCCGGGGTATGGCGCTGGATCTGGGCGATCAGCAGATCGAGGTTGCGGCCGGCCGTGAGGGCCACCACCCGGAAGCGATCGGGAAACTCCTCAACGATCTCGAGGGTCTGGGTGCCGATCGAACCCGTGGATCCCAGCACGCTGAGGGCTTTCACAGGCGGATCGGCGTGGGGCGCGGCCAGTCTCCCATTGGATCGGTGTGGGGGCTAGGCGGCCGGGGATCCCGCGGCAGGATGCGGCGATCATTCGCCGCAGCGCTTCTCTTGTCGATGACACCCGACCCGCCGGTCCCCACCGCACCGGCGGCGCCTGCCGCGTCACGGGAGCCCTCGTTGCCCTACATGGTGCTCTGCGGCCTGGCCATGGGCGCCGCCGATGTGGTGCCGGGCGTGTCCGGCGGCAGCATGGCCTTCATTCTCGGCATCTACGGCCAGCTGCTCGAGGCCATCGCCGGCTTCGATCTGGGCCTGCTGGCCCTGCTGCGCCGGGGCGACTGGAGCGCCGCCGCGGCGCGGGTGCACCTGGGCTTTCTGGTGCCGCTTCTGGCGGGCCTGGCGGTCTCGGTGCTGCTGCTGGTGCGGCCGATCACCTGGCTGTACGAGTTCCAGCCGGTGCTGCTGTTCGCCTTCTTCTTCGGGCTGATCATCGGCGCGATCCTGCTGATCGCCCGTCACGCCCACTGGGGCTGGCAGGGGCTGGTGGCGATGGCGGCCGGGGTGGCGCTGGCCCTGCTGCTGGTCACCCGCGTGCCCGTCACCATGCCCCACGATCCCTTCACCCTGTTCTGGAGCGGGGCGGTGGCGATCATGGCGATGATCCTGCCCGGCATTTCCGGTTCGTTCCTGCTGCTGGTGCTGGGCCAGTACCAGCACGTGATGGAGGGTGTGAAAGGCCTGGATCCGGCGGTGCTGATCCCCTTCGCCCTCGGCTGCGCCGTGGGGCTGATCAGCTTCGTGCGGCTGCTGCGCTGGCTGCTGCACCACTTCCATGGCCAGGTGGTGGCCCTGCTGGTGGGGTTCATGGCCGGGTCCCTCTGGAAGATCTGGCCCTTCCGCACGGTGCTCGAATCCACCCACAACGCCAAGGGCAAGCTGATCGTGCTGCGGGATGCTCTGGCGGCCCCACCCAGCACCGCCGCCTTGCTGGTGGCCGCCCTGCTGGCGGCTCTGGGCGTGGCCCTGGTGGTGGGGATCGAGCAGCTGCAACGGCGGGCGGGTGTTGAGGAGATGGGGGGCTGAACGATGGCAAGGGCCTCGGAGTCGTGGAGTTCGCCGCTTGGCTTTGTGCTGGCGGCCGCCGGCAGCGCGGTGGGCCTGGGCAACCTCTGGGGCTTCGCGTACCGCGCCTCTCAGGGGGGCGGTGGTGCCTTTGTGGTGCTTTATCTGGTGATCGTGCTGGTGGTGTGCCTGCCGGTGCTGGTGGCGGAGATGGTGCTGGGCCGCAGCACCGGCCATGCGCCCCTGATTGCGCCGGTCACCGCCGGAGGCCGCCGCTGGGCCCCCCTGGGCCTGCTGTTTCTGGCCGCGGCGATCGGGATCCTGGCCTTCTACGCGGTGCTGATGGGCTGGACCGGCCGCACCCTGCTGCATGCCCTGCTGGTGGGCCTGCCGGCCGACATGGCGGCCTCGGAATCCTTCTTCGCGCTGATCAGCAGCGGCGGCGGCGCTGTGCTGGGCCTTCTGGTGAGCCTGGCCCTCACCGGCGCCGTGGTGGCGGCCGGGGTGCGGGGCGGCATCGAGCGGCTCAGCCGCTGGGGCATGCCGGCCCTGTTCCTGCTGCTGCTGGGCCTGCTGATCTGGGCCGCCTTCCTGCCGGGTGCCGGCGCCGGCTACCACCAGTTCCTGCTGCGCTGGGATCCGGCCAAGCTGCTCGACCCCACCACGATCCGCAATGCCTTCACCCAGGCCTTCTTCTCGATCGGCACCGGCATCGGCGCGATCCTGGCCTATGCCGCCTATCTGAACCGCCGCAGCGCCCTGGCCACCGAGGCGGTGAGCGTGGTGGGGATGGATACGGCGGTGGGGCTGATGGCCGGATGCGTCACCTTTCCGCTGGTGGCGAGCTTCGGGCTGGGCGAGGTGGTGAGCGGCAGCACGGTGGGCACCCTGTTCATCGCCCTGCCCACGGGTCTGGCTTCGCTTGGGATGGCTGGGCGGTTGGTGGCGGTGCTGTTCTTCGGGCTTGCCTACATCGCCGCGATCACCTCGAGCGTGTCGCTGCTGGAGGTGCCGGTGAGCTCCCTGATCGATGGGCTGGGCTGGAGGCGCCGCGAGGCGGTGTGGAGCTGCGTGGGCCTGGTGGGGGTGCTGGGGCTGCCGCCGGCCCTGAACACCGCTGCCCTGGAGGTGATGGATGCCCTGTTCGGTGGCGTGCTGCTGATCCTCGGCGGCCTGCTGGTGGCCCTGCTGCTCAGCTGGCAGGCGCCGGCACGCTTCCTGGCCGATCTCCAGGGCTGCGCCACGCCGCCGGGCCTGCGCCGCGCGCTCCTGCTCAGCCTGCGCTGGATCTCGGTGCCGGCGATTGCGGTGGGGCTGGGCGTGTCCGTGCTCGACCTGGCGAAGATGTGGCTTGGTTGATGCCCGATCCGATGACCTCCTGGTTGCAGCGCTGGAACTTCATCGAACGGGCCCGGCTGGAGCGGCAGCTCTGGGAAGCCTTTGAACGGGGCGACAACCTGGAGGCGCTGATCGAGGGGTGCGGGCAGGCCGTGGCCGCTGGCGACGCCAGCCGCGCCTTTCAACTGGAGGTCTGGCAGACCACCCTGAAACGGATCCGCAGGATTGAGGCGATGATGGCCGGCCGTGAGCGCCCCTGAGGTTCAGCTCGCCCATGGGTCGACAGCGTCACCGGCCATGCCGTCCACGGCCACCAGGGTCGCGAGCACGTCCCTGCGGCTGAGGCTGTCGTCGAGCACGAGGGCGGCGAGGGTGTTCCCTGTGAAGATTCCCCAGCCGCTGAGTCCCCGGAACCGGGTGTCGTTGTCCACCCGGAGGCTGTCGGGGTCGGCCCCCACCAGCTCGATCCGATCGAAGGGATCCATGGCTTCGATCACATCCACCAGGGAGCGGCTCGATTCCGGAAGGAGGCGGAAGGTGTCGCGGGATCCATCCTTCTGGCCCACGTAGGTGTCGCGGCCGCCCCCGCCGATCAGCAGGTCGGCGCCGCTGCCGCCGTCGAGCACATCCCAGCCCGCACCGCCCTCGAGCCGATCCTCGCCGGATCCACCGATCAGCCAGTCGTTGCCGCGGCGCCCGCGGAGCCGATCCGGGCCGTCGTTGCCGATCAGCACGTCGCCGAAACCGGATGCAGGGTTGCCGCCAGAGCGGATGTCGCCAGAGCGGTTGCCGCCGGTCAGGTCGGAGCCCGCCGCTTCGGCCTCCAGCCGCCGATCCAGGCGGATTGTTCCACTCCAGGAGCTGGTGACGACCTCGAAGGCGGGTTGCCCTTCGGTCTCCGGCTGCCAGATCTGCTGCAGTGCGGCCCGATCGGATCGGCTGAACGCTGTGCTCCAGCCGGCCTCGGCCGGGAGGTAGCTCATCACGGTGGAGGCACTGTCCCAGCGGGGGTCGAAGGGCGCACCGCCGGGATGGGCCAGGCCGAGCACATGGCCGATCTCGTGGACCAGGGTGTTGCGGTCGTAGGCGCTGAGGGGCTGGTTGGGATCGCTGCCGGCTGGGCGGCTGGTGGCTGTCCACTGCAGGATCCAGCCCCGGGCCTGTGGGGTGGCCAGGCCGGCGAACCCAGCCCCTTCGCTGGAGGGGGCATCGACCTGAACGATCACCAGATCGGCGCTGGCGGCCTCCACCACCAGCTCGAAGTCGAGAGCGATCAGGGGATCGAGCTGAGCGAAGAGGCTGGTGATGACCGCCTGATCCGGGCCGGAGGTGCTGAGGGCGCTGAGCGGCCCGGCTTCGGAGTCGATCGTGGCGGCGGTCGCCTGGATGAACACCCGCAGCACCGGCCGGCCCTGCAGGACGGCCAGGGTGTGATCGCGATTCGGCGGTGAGAGCAGAATGGCCGGAGACGGGATACCGCGCATCGTTTTCGGCCGCGCCGGGGATCAGCGTTGTGGGCTGCCGTTCCCTGGTTCTACCTTGAACAGCCGGTTGCGATCGGGAACGCCCATGAGTTCCATGGATCTGACCGATTCTCAGGGGCAGGCGGATCGCCGAGCCGATCAGCTCCGCCGCAAGGGAAAGGACCTGCTGGTGCAGGGGCAGAGCGAACCGGCCTTCGCCTGTTTCGACGAGGCCTTCGCCCTGGCGCCGGAACGCCTGATCCACCGGCTCAATGCCGCTGCGGCGCATCGAGCCCGGGGCCGGGCGGAGGCGGTGCTGCCCTTGCTGCGCCCCCTGGCACCACGCTTCCAGGCGTCTCTGCAGCCCGCCGGCAGCGATCCATCCGGCGATCCATCCAGCGATCCATCGGGCGATCCCGCCCTGCTGCCGGTGTTCTGGCGCCACCTGGCCGATGCCGAAAGCCAGGCGGGGGAACCGTGCGACGCCGCACGCTGCTGGCTGGAGCTGGTGCGGCTGGAGCCTTCAGCGGAGCGGATCGAAGACGTGCTGCAGGCACTGGGCGGTTGGCTGGATCAGCGCCATCACCATCGGCAGTGGCGCGACGCGGCCGACCTGCTGCTGAACGGCCTGCGCGATCTCCAGCCGCATCAGCCCTGGATCCAGGGCCTGCAGCCCGATTCGCCGCTCCTGCGGCTGCGGATCCGGCCGGAGCGCCATGGCGAGGCGCCCCTGATCCATGCCCTGCATCGGCAGGGCTTTCCCGATGGCCGCGATGCCCGGCAGGTGGATGTGCTGCGTGCCGCTGGCCAGCTCAGCCTCTCGCTGGTGGCAGAGCTGGAGGGGGAGCTGGTGGGCCATGTGGCGTTCAGCCCCGCCTCCCTGCTGCCGCCCGCTCCCGGGGTGCCTGATCCGTGTGGGATCCAGGGGCTGGCCCTGGCGCCGCTGTCGGTGATGGAGCCGCTGCGGCGCCAGGGGATCGCCTCGCGGCTGGTGGCCGCCGGCCTTGCCGCTGCAAGGGATCGGGGCTGGGCCTGGGTGGTGCTGATCGGCGGCCTGCACTTCTATGGCCGCTTCGGCTTTGGCCCGGCCTCGGCCTTTGGCCTGCGGGATGCCTACGGCTTCGGGGAGGAGTGCCTGGCCATGGAGCTGCAACCTGGATCCCTGCCGCCGGGCGGCGGCCTGGTGCGCTACAGCCCGCTGCTGGGGCTCTGAGCGCGAGCCCTTCAGCGCACGCGCCGCACGGCATCGAAGCCGCGGTTGAACTGGCTGAAGAAGAGCTGCAGCAGGGTGCGCTGTTCCAGGGTGATCTGGGCCACCACGGCCATGCCGGGTTGCAGCTCGAAGCGCTGGCCCTCGCGCTCGAGGGTCTGGCTGTTCAGCGCCAGGGTGACCGGGAAATGGGGGTGGTCGATCTCCCGGGTGGCGGGCAGGGCGTCCTGACCGACGCGCAGCACCTGGCCTTCAAGCACGCCATAGAGGGAGGGGTCGTAGGCCTCGAGGTTGATGCGGGCCCTCTGGCCGGGCTTCACGTAGGCCAGATCCTTGTTGGCGACGGTCACATCGGCCTGCAGCGTGGAGGTGGGAACCAGCTTGAGCAGCGCTTCGCCGGGGGTCACCACCTGGCCGCTCTGGGCCGTGAGATCGAGCACGGTGCCAGCCACTGGCGCCTGAAGGCTGATCCTGCGGGCCCGGTCGCGCTGCAGCTGCAGATCCCGCTGGAGCTGGGAGCGACTCTCGGCCGACTGAAAGGCGAGGCTGCTCAGGGCACGCTGGGCATCGGCCAGCTCCTGGCGGGTGGTTTCCACCTGCCGCTCCTGTTCGGCCACCTGCACCATCGAACTGCCCCCCTCGCGGGCCAGGGCCTGCAGGGGTCGCAGCACCCGTTCCTCCAGGGCGAGGCGGCGACCGAGGCTGTCGATCCGCTCCCGCAGCCGCTCCTCCTCGTTGCGCTGCAGATCCCGGTTGCTGCGCAACTGCTGCTGCAGGCTCTGGATCTGGCCCTGGGGCAGAGATCCATCCAGTTGCAGCAGGGTCTGGCCGGCCTTCACCTGCTGGCCTTCCCTGACCAGCACCGTGCGCACCACGCCGGGCTCGGCCGAGGCCAGGGGCTGGGTCTGCCGCTGGGGCCGCAGGCTGCCGTTGGCGCTCAGCACCTGATCCACCGGCACCAGCGCCACCGCCGCGCCGATGCTGAGGCAGAGCACCGAGAGGCTCCCGGCCAGGATCAGGGTGAGGGTGGGGGTGGGCCGGGTCTCGAGCCGCAGGGCTTCGGCCGGATCGGCGTTGATGGCGCTGGCGGTGCTTGCGGGGGATTGGGGGGTCATTCCTGGAGGCTTCCGGGCTCTTCGGCGGCGGCAGGGATGGCGGCACCGGCCAGTTCATGCTGCTGCCGCGCCAGGGCGGCGAAGCTGCCGAGGGCTGCGACCAGCTCGCTCCAGGTGCCGTCTTCGACGATGCGGCCGCTTTCCATCACCAGGATGCGATCGGCCTGACGCAGGTTGCCGAGCCGGTGGGTCACGAAGAGAAGGGTGCGCTGGCGGAACTGGCGCCGCAGCTGCTGCACCACCCGTTGTTCCGTGTCGGCATCAAGGGCGCTGGTGGCCTCATCGAGAATCACTAGGCTGGGGTTCTGCAGCACCATGCGGGCAATGGCGATGCGCTGCTTCTGGCCGCCGGAGAGGCCGCCGCCCCGCTCCCCCACGCGGCTGAGGTAGCCACCGGGCAGGTCGCTGATGAACTCATGGGCGCAGGCGACCTGGGCGGCGGCCACCACCGCCTCGAGCGGTGCATCGGGCTGGTTGAGGCGCAGGTTGTCGAGCACGGTGCCATCGAACAGGATCGAATCCTGCGGCACGAAGCCGATCTGGCGACGCAGGCTGGCGAGCTGCACCTGGGCGATGTCGATGCCGTCGATGAAGATGCGGCCCTCGATCGGCCGGTACAGGGCATCGATCAGCTGCACCACGGTGCTCTTGCCGCTGCCGCTCAGCCCCACCAGGCCCACGAAGCTGCCGGCCTCGATCTCCAGATCGAGCTGATCGAGCTGGCGGCGGTTGTCGAGGCCGTAGCCGAAGCTCACCTTGCGGAAGCGGATGGCGCCCTCGATCCGGGGCAGGGGCATCTCCTGCATGCCTTCGGCCTCCTCAGGCGGCTGGCCGATCACATCGGCCACGGCGGCCATGGCGGCCCTGGCATCGCGGTACTGGTCCCAGAGGCGCGAGAGGTTCACCAGCGGCCCGGTCACACCAGACGAGAGCAGATACACGGCGAAGATCGCGCCGACCGACGCCTGGCCGTCGAGGGCCAGCACCGCCGCCACCAGAAAGAGAGTCATCTTGCCGATGTTGAGCACCGTGGCGGAGCTCTCCTTGACCAGCGAACGGTTCCGGGAGAGCTGGTAATCGGCGGCGGCGTAGGAGCGCTGGCGCTGCAGCCATTCCCAGCGGGCCTCGGAGGCGAAGTTCTGGCTCTTGACGGTGCGGATGGCGCTGAGCACCTCCACCAGCCAGCCCATGGAGCGGCTCCAGGCGGCATTGCGGCGGGTGAGCTGCCGTTCGCTGAGCCGGCCGCCGAGCTGGTTGAGCAGGATCAGCAGGGGCACCTGGGCGAGCACCACCCAGGCCAGCACCGGTTGCAGCAGAAACAGGATGGCCAGCAGGATGGGGATGAACACCACATCGATCACCGAGCCGATGGCGGTATCGGTGAGGAACTGACGCACCTGCTGGAGATCGTGCAGGCGGCTGGCGAGATCGCCCACGGTGCGGCGATCGAAGAAGCGCAGCGGCAGGCGGAAGAGATGGCCCACCACCTGGCTGCCGAGGTTGGTGTCGATCCGGTCGGCCAGATCGGCCAGCAGCAGCTCGCGCAGCACCCCCAGCACCCCCAGCACCACGGCGGTGACGCCCAGCACCAGGGCGATCGGGGCGAGCAGGGAGCTGTTGCCGCTGCCCACCACCAGATCGACGATCTGGAGGGTGGCGAGCGGAAAGATCAGCTCCAGCAGCTTCTGGGTGAAGCCGGTGAGCAGCACCACCGCGAGGCGGCCGCGGTAAGGCCGCAGGGCCTCGGCGAACCAGGCCAGATCGAAGCGGCTGGCGCGGGCGTCCACCACGGCACCGGTGGGCTGGCGCACCAGCATCAGCTCGAGGCCTTCAGGCCAGAGCCGACGCAGCTCGGGCAGGGAGAGCGTCAGCAGCCCTTCGCTGGGATCGGCGAGGCTCCAGCCCTTCGGGCCCGCCGCTTCCAGCAGGGCGAAATGTCCGTTGCGCTCCAGCACCGCCGGGGCCTCGAGGCGGTGGAAGTGGCTGGGGGGGCAGGCCAGGGGCCGGGCCTCCAGGCCGATCGATTCCACCAGCTGGCCGATGTGCTGCAGGGTCACCCCACCGAGGCGCTGCTCGCAGTCTTCGAGGGCGAGGCGGAGGCTGTCGAGCGGCACCGGGAACCGCTGCAGCTGGCCGAGCCGCCGCAGACAGACCAGCGCCGTGGC
>NZ_JAYGIC010000162.1:0-15993 GCF_034931105.1 Synechococcus sp. CCY9201
TCGGTCGCGGAACCCGCGGCTCAGCAGCCCTCCGGTGCAGACGTGGCCCTGCCACTCCGGCGCCTCAGCGAGGGCCCCCGGGCTGAGCACCGGGCACTGGCCAGGGAGCTGGTGCAGGGCGGTCTGCAGCATCGCGGCGGCCGCCTGACGGTCCGCCCGCAGGGCACACCGAGCGCGGCAGGCTGCAACCTGATTCGTATCGACAACGCCCTGCAATGCCCTGCCCTGCCGCTGGGGGCACCAGCCCTGAACCTGCCGGCAGCAGCGGGCTTCCGGAGCCGCCTGCTCGAACCTCGCAGCCCCTCCCCCTGGAGCCAGGATCCCCGCCATCCGCTCAACCTGGAGAGCCTGGGCAGTGGAGCGGTGCTGCTGCAGCTGTTCCTGCGCGGCAATCCCTTCACCGGCGGCGCCGGCGGTCAGGAGCCGTGGGAGCAGGCAATCCAGCAACTTCAGGAGATCGGCCGGCTGGCTGCCCTGGTGGTCTACGGCAGCCCCTATCGCTGGGACAGCCTGGTGGCGGAGCTCGACCCGCAGATTCCCGCCGCCTACTGCCCCGCCCAGACACCGTTGGCCCAGCGCCACGCCCTGGAGGCCATCGGCCTTGGAGAAGGAAGCCAGGCTGGGTCCTTCACCGACTGAGCGCCTTGGCGCCCCTCCGCCTCGCTCCAGACCAACCGTGACCAAGTCCCTACCCACCGCCATGGGCACCGAGCCTCAGCTCAGCCTCTCGATGATCGTGCGGGATGAGGCCGCGTGCCTAGAGCGCTGCCTGGCCTCGGTACGGGACTTCGTCGACGAGATGGTGGTGGTGGACACCGGCTCAACCGATGACACGGTGGCGATCGCCGAGCGGTGTGGCGCCGTGGTGCACCCGATCACCTGGCCCGGCGATTTCGCACCGGCACGCAACCGCGCCCTGGAGTGGGTCCGGGGCGCGTGGGTGTTGGTTCTCGATGCGGACGAGGTGCTGCTCCCCGAGGCCATTCCCGCTCTGCGGCAACTGATGGAGCAGCCCGACCTGCTGCTGATCAACCTGCTGCGACGGGAGCAGGGGGCCAGTCAGTCGCCCTATTCCAGTGTCAGCCGACTGTTCCGCCGCCATCCGGCGATCCACTGGAGCCAGGCCTACCACTCCCTGGTGGACGACAGCGTGATGGCGCTGATGGCGCAGGAGCCCCACTGGCGCATTGCCGACTGTCCGGAACCGGCCCTGCTGCACGACGGCTACCGACCGGAACTGCTGGCCGATGGACGCAAGGCCCAGCGCCTGCGCCAGGCGATGGAGCAGGAACTGCGCCGCAAGCCCGGCGACCCCTACGCCTGCGCCAAGCTGGGCGCCCTCGAGGTGAGTGACGGCAACACGGCACGGGGGCTGTCCCTGCTGAAGCAGGGATTGGCCCAGTGCCCCGCTGAAGCGGTGGCGGAGCGCTACGAGCTGCTGCTGCATCTCGCCATCGCCACGGCGCCATCCCAGCCGCAGCGGGCCACCACGCTGTATCGCGAAGCCCTCACCCAGCCCCTGCCGGCGCGGGTCCGACTGGCGGCCTTTCACAATCTGGCGGCGCTGCTGCTGCAACAAGCCGAGAACGCTGGACCCTCCGCCACGCCATCCCACCTGAGCGAAGCCCTCGAACTGGCCCGTGCCGCCACCGGCGCCGCTCCCGAACTGGCGCCGGGCTGGATCCAGCTCGGTCTGATCGAACGGCGCTGCGGTCACCTGGAGGCCGCCGCCGCGGCCTATCGCCGAGCGATCACCTGCGATAGCAGCCAGGCAGGGGCCCACCAGAACCTGGGCGTGGTTTCCCTGCTGATGGGCGACATCCCCGCAGCCCGCGAGGGCTTCCGTGAGGCGATCGCCCTGCTTACCAGCCAGGGCAAGACCTCGGCAGCGGAGGCCCTGCGCCAGCAGGCGTCCTCGCTGGTGAAGCTGGAGCCTGCCAGCCCGTTGACGGGCCGCACCGTGGCGGTGACCCGGGCGGAGCAACAGCTGGGGGAAGCTCGCGCTCTGTTTGAGGCGATGGGAGCGCGCGTCGTGGATCTGCCGGCCCTCGTGATCGGTCCCCCCGATGAATGGGGTCCGCTCGACGACGCCCTGGCGGAACTGGAGCACTTTCACTGGCTGATCCTGTCCAGCGCCAACGGGGTGGAGGCGGTGCAACAGCGGCTGCGCCGCCGCGGCGGCGACCTGGCGCACCTCCCCGGCAGCCTCAACATCGCCGCGGTGGGCCGCAAGACGGCCCGGCAGCTGGAGGATCTCGGCGCCCCTGCAGACTTCGTACCTCCTGCCTATGTCGCCGACAGCCTGATCGAGCACTTCCCTGTCTCAGCCTGGGGCCTGCGGTTGCTGCTGCCACGGGTGCAGAGCGGCGGCCGCACCGTGCTGGCGGAGGCCTTCGGCGAAGCCGGTGCCCGGGTGGTGGAAGTGGCCGCCTACGAAACGCGCTGCCCTGAGGCCCTGCCCTCGCAGACCCTGCTGGCTCTGGAGCGAGGCGACCTGGATGCGATCACCTTCAGCAGCGGCAAGACGGTGAGCCACACCTGCCAGCTGCTGCAGCGCCACTTCGGGAGCGACTGGCGCCAGCGGCTGGACAGCGTGGCCGTGATTTCGATCGGCCCCCAGACCACGGCCCGCTGCCGCCAGGAGCTGGGCCGGGTGGACGCCGAAGCGGACCCCCATGACCTCAACGGACTGGTGGCAGCCTGCTGCAGGGCCCTCAGCGAACAAGACTGAGGCAACCCCTCAAAGCTCAGCCGTGATCGTGCGGTCGGCCTGGCGCAGCACCAGACGCCCCTGCTGCACGTCCACCGCCTGCACAGACCAACCAGGCGGCAGAAGATCGGTGGAGCGGCCACCCTGATCCCCGGGAGCAAGACTGCCGCTCACAGATTCGAACTGGACAAGAGCCTTCGGCCGACCACTGGATGCCACCACACCATTGAAGCGGAAGGCTTCGGGCAACAGCAGTGGAGGTCGCACCTCCGTTCCAGGAGCTCCTGGAAGGCCAGAGATGAGCTGGCCGTTGGCACTGAGCAACGGCGAACTGAAGGGATCCAGGCGGCCGACCACCATGGAAGCCACCACGGCCTGGGGCTTGAGCAGGGGAGTCAGGCCGGCAGAGTCGAGCGGAGGTTCGGACAGAGGGTTCTCCCGGGCTGGCGGCTGGCGATCGGGAGCAGGCGCCTCAGATGCAGGGCCGCCGCCAAAGCCGGGGATCGAGAAGGGAAGCTCAATCCCCTGACAGCCCGTCAGCAGCAAGGTCAGCGCCAGGGCCGCTGGAGATTTCGACCAGGTCGCGAAAACGGTCAAGGTTGGCCTGCAGTTCCTTGGTGACGATGCCCCCCAGGATGGTGGGTTCCATCAGGGGTGCAAGCACCCCCGGCAGCTCATAGCTGACGCTGAGCCGGACCGTGGTGCATCCGGGACCCTGGGGATAGAAGCGCACCGCCCCCCGGGTCGGCAATCCCCCCACCGATTCCCAGTGCAGCTGCTGGGCCTCGACCCGCTGGGTGATGCGAGCCTTCCAATGAAAACGAAATCCCTGGGCCGCCAGGGTCCAGTCGGTGAGATCGGGGTCATCAAGGGTCTTGACCGACTCGATCCAGCGCATCCAGCGCGGCATCGCCTCGAGATCGCTCCACACCACCCAGACCCGATCCGCGGGGGCCTGGATCTCGGTGGTGACGCTGTGCTCAAGCCAACGGCCCATGGGGAAAGGTGCAAGGGGTCAGGCCACGGCCGCATTGCTGGCGAGCTGAACCGGGCGGTCCAGAATCGCGGCCGCAGCCAGACGCCCGCTCATGGTGGCGCCTTCCATCGAATCGATGTAGTCCTGGCGGGTGTAGCTGCCCGCCAGAAAGAAGTTGGACACCGGGGTGCGCTGATCCGGGCGAAACGGCTCCATCCCTGGCGCCTCGCGGTAGAGCGACTGGGCCAGCTTGACCACGTTGCTCCACACCAGCGTCAGGTTGCGGGCCGAGGGGAAGAGGCTGCGGACCTGGGCATCGGTGGCGGCCACGATCTCCTCGGTCTTTTTGGGAATCCAGGGATCGCCCGGGGTGAGCACGCATTGCAGCAGCGAGCCAAGGCCAGGCCTGCGGTAGTCCACCGGGCTGGCCAGGGCCAGATCCGCGAAGCAACTGAAATCGGCGTCTGCCGTGTAGAGGAGATTGTCGAGACCGGCCGGATGGGCGAGGTCGGCCCGGCGACCGGTCGCCTCGGCGGAATCGCCCAATTCGGTGACCCAGCCGTCGTAGCGGAGCTGCACGGTGGCCACCGGCACGGCCTCCAACCGGTAGATCGCATCAAAAGCCTCGTGGCAGCGCCAGGCCTGCGGCAGCAGGCGCTGGATGCCGGGCACATCACAGGCGGCGAGATAAGCATCGGCCTGCACGTTCAGATCCCCCGCCGGTGTTCCCATCGTGAGCCCCGTGACCCGGGTGAGCGGAGCAAGGGCCGAATCACCGGGCTCTGCGGGTGCCTCCTCAAAGTGCACCTCCTTGACGCGGTGGCGTAGGTGCAGGCGGCCGCCACGGGCTTCGATATAGGCCAGGATCGGGCCGGTGAGCCAGCGATGGGGCGACCCCTTGAGCAGGTTGAGCTTGGAGGCCTCGGTCTTGGCCGCGAACATCATGAAGATGGTGAGCATGCAGCGAGCCGAGATCGTGGCGCAATCGATGAAACCCAGCGCGTAGGCCACCGGATTCCACATGCGCTCGATGCTGCGCAGGCTGCCTCCATGGCCGAGGAACCACTCCTGGAAGCTGATCCGATCGAGATCGCGGATCACCTGCATCGCCCCCTCGTAATCCACCAGTCCGCGCACGATCGGGCTGGTGCCCAGGGCCAGGGCATTGCGCAGCTTGTCGATCCAGTCGAGCTGGGGGGTGGTGAAGAAGGCCTTGAGACCGTTGAAGGGGGCGCCGATCGGGAAACGGAAATCGAGTTCGCGCAGATCCCCACCCGCATTCACGAACAGGTGGGTGTGGTCCTTGGGCAGGAGGTTCTCGAACGCCCCCACCTTGCGCATCAGGGCGAAGAGGTTGGCGTAGTTGAAGAAGAACACATGCAACCCCATCTCGATGTGGTTGCCCTCGGGATCTTCCCAGCTGCCCACCTTGCCACCCATGAAGGGCCGGGCCTCGTAAAGATCCACCTGGTGACCGGCATCGACCAGATCCACTGCTGCGGAGAGTCCCGCCAGCCCCGCTCCCACGATGGCGACCCTCACCCTCTGAATTCCCAAACTGGGCCGACTCTATGGAGACGGCTGCGCCAGCGAGCGGATATCCGGTCGAGGCAGCCGCCAGCCTGTGGCGTCTGTCGGCGAGACGACAGCCCCAGCAGCACGGAAAGTCAGAGGGATGGCTGCAACAGCGCCGGATGGGCCTCGTGACCGGATGGCCCTCGTGACCACAAGGAAGCGAAAGCCGCGGACACCCACGAAAGCAACAATGGCAGCCAGGGCTCCATAGAGTTGTGGCATGACCCATCCGCGGCCTCAGCGATGAGCCCCGAGACCGTGCGCTCCGCAACCGCAACTACGACATCCGCAACCCTCGAAACCTTGAACACCGAAACGATCGCGGCCCCCACCGCGAGCCAACCCGCCTCCGCCCCCCCCCAGGCTTCCGCCGGCAAGGACGGCCGGGGCATCCTGATCACCGAGCCGGCCATGAAGCAGCTGGCCGCCCTGACGAGCCAGCAGGGGGATAGCAAAGTGCTGCGGGTGGGCGTGCGCTCCGGCGGTTGCAGCGGCATGAGCTACACGATGGATTTCATCGATGCCGACCAGATCCGCTCCGATGACGAGCAGTACACCTACGAACCCGACGGATCGGCGGCCTTCCAGGTGGTCTGCGACCCCAAGAGCCTGCTGTACATCTACGGCATGCAGCTCGACTTCTCCAGCGCCCTGATCGGTGGCGGCTTCAACTTCACCAACCCCAACGCCACCCAGACCTGCGGCTGCGGCAGTTCCTTTGCCGTCTGAGCCCTGGGCTGCGACGGCCGACATGGGAATCTGAGATCCCGAGGCTTCGCTCCCGCCGATGACGGCCACCTTTGAATCCCGCTTCGATGCGGCCATCGCCCGCTATCAGCAGGGTGGGCCGTCCGCCGAGTTGATCGGGGAATTCCAGGCGATCACCCAGCAGGCCCCCCGCCAGTCGGCGGGCTGGACCTGCCTGGCCTGGCTGCAGTTGCTGGAAGGCCAGGCCGACGACGCCCTGCGCTCGGCCCGCACGGCCGTGAAGCTCAATCCCCAGGATCCCCAGGCCCGCATCAACCTCTGCCTGGCCCTGCTCGAGACCGATTCCAAGGGGGTGCGCGAACAGATCGAGATGGTGCAGCGGGTGATGCAGATGGCACCGGAACTGGCTGCTGAACTGAACGACTCGATGGCCGATGGCCTGCAGCGCAAGCCAGGTTGGCCGGCCATGCAGAAGGTGCAGCGGTGGCTGCAGGGTTGACACGCCTGCTGCTGCTGAGCAACGGCCACGGGGAAGACCTCAGTGGCGCCCTGCTCGGCCGGGCCCTGATCCAGCAGCCGGGGATCCAGGTGAGCGCCCTGCCCCTGGTGGGCCATGGCGAGCCCTACCGCCAGGCCGGCATCGCCGTGCTGGGCCGCACCCGCTCCTTCAGCACCGGTGGGCTCGGCTACACCAGTCTGCGCGGGCGCCTCACCGAACTGGCCCAGGGTCAGGTGGTGTACCTGTTCGGGCAGCTGCTGCGTCTGTGGCGGCGGCGCAAGCAGACCGATCTGGTGGTGATCGTGGGCGACGTGGTGCCGTTGCTGGCCTGGTGGCTGACCGGCTGCCGAGGCGTCGTGTATCTGGTGGCGTATTCCAGCCACTACGAAGGCCGCCTGCGGCTGCCCTGGCCCTGCGGCTGGATCCTGCGGCGGCGCCGCCTGCTGCAGGTGTGGAGCCGCGACGCCCTCACCGCCACTGACCTGAGCCAGCAGCTGGGGCGGCCGGTGCTGTTCCTGGGCAACCCCTTCTTTGATCTGGTGGCAGATGGCTCCGGGACCGGAGCGCCGGCAGGGCCTGGAGATGCCGAAGCGATCGACAGCGCCACGCCCACGGACGAAGCCAGGAACGCCAGTGCTGCACCACAGAGCCTGGTCCTGCTGCCCGGCAGTCGCCTGCCGGAAGCCGAGCAGAACCTGGAGCTGATGCTGCACCTGCTCATCCTGCTGCCGCAGGAGCTGAGGCAGCCGTCACGGCTGTGTCTGCGGGCGGCTCTGGTGCGGCACCTCGACAGCGAGCGCCTGGCAGCCCTGGCCCAGCGACTGGGCTGGCAACTGCAGGGCTCCGCCGATCAACCCCAGGGCCTCTGGATGCAGCGTGAGGAGCTGCGGCTGGAGCTGGGCTGGGATCGATTCGCCTCCCTTTTGCGGCAGAGCGATCTGGTGCTGGCCATGGCCGGGACCGCCACCGAGCAGGCCGTTGGGCTGGGAAAACCGGTGTTGCAGCTGGCCGGCCAGGGCCCCCAGTTCACAGAGGGCTTCGCCGAGGCGCAGCGCCGCCTGCTCGGCCCCGGGGTGGTGTGTGCTCCTGGTGAGGCCGGCATGCTCGACACCCTGCGCGCCAGTGCGGCTCTGGCCGCGCGACTGCTGGAAGAGCTGGCTGATGCCGAACGCGGGGCTCAATGGCGCCGGCAGCTGCATCAGCTGGGTCTGGAGCGGATCGGCGAGGCCGCCGGCACCCAGCGCATGGCCGCAGCGATCATGACCCTGTTGCCCCAGGAGTCCTGTGCCGCCCATGGCTGACACCCCCACAATTCTTCAGCGGCTCAAGGGTGCCCTCGACACCGTGCTGGTGATCGATGTGTTCGTGGTGCTGACCGGTGCCGGCTGGTTCGCCCTGGCGGTGGTCTTGCACAGCCAGGAGATCGAGGCACCGCTGCGAGTGTTTCAAGGGCTCTGGGAGCCCCTGTTCACGCCGGCGATCGGTCTGTTGATGGCCGCTGCCCTGATCAGTGGGGCGCTGGGCTGGTGGCAGCGACGAGGGCAGCGTTGAGCTCCGGGTAGTGGAAGCTGAATCCCTGCGGCTGCAGACGCTCCGACACCACCCGCTGGCCCTCGAGAACAACCTGGGCGCCATCGCCGAGCAACAGCTGCAGGATCGGACCGGGGACAGGCAGGAGACTGGGGCGGCCCAGAGCCTTGCCCAGGGCCGCCGCGAACGACGCCATGGTGGTGGGCTCCGGTGCAACCGCGTTGTAGACCCCGCTGAAGCCACCATCCTCGAGGGCCGCGCCGATCAGGCGGCAGAGGTCATGCCGGTGAATCCAGCTCATCCACTGCCGACCTGAGCCGATCGGACCGCCGAAACCGGCCCTGAACACCGGCAGCATCTTGGCCAGGGCACCACCATCGGGCCCCAGCACAATGCCGATGCGCAGCTTCACCACCCGGCAGCCCACTGGCGCCCGATCGGCCGCCGCCTCCCACTGCCGGCAGACATCGGCGAGGAAATCAGCCCCCGTGGGGCTCGACTCTGAAAACCGCTTCTCCAGGCTGGTGCCGTAGTAGCCCACCGCCGAGGCGTTGACCAGCACGGCCGGGGGCAGCCTCAGGCCAGCCATCGCCTGCACCAGAGCGTTGGTGGTGCTCAGGCGGCTGTCGAGCAGCAGCTGGCGCTGGGATGCACTCCAGCGCTTCTCGGCGATCGGCTCCCCGGCAAGATTCACCACCCCCTCGGCCTCAGCCAGGGCCTGCAGCAGCTCGGATCGCTGCCAGCTGGTGGCGTCCGTTGGGTCGAGCTGCATGGCCGCAAAGCGCTCCCCGAGCAGATGGGGGAACGGCTGGGCCTGGCGGCTCACCAGCACGATCGAATGCCCCAGTTCCAGCAGGAACGGAACCAACTCGCGCCCGACGAAACCCGAACAACCCAGCAACAGCAAACGCACGCCCGTCGATCAATGCGATGGAATGCCGCGAGGCTAGGTCTGCGGCGGCTCCGCGGCGGTGGCCAGTCCCAGCCGTTGCGCCAGTGGCACCAGCAGAAAGCCCTGTCCCAGCAAGCCCAGCAGCACCACCCCCAGGGCCAGGGGAGGCATCGCATCCCCCCAGGGGACGGAGCTGGCCGCGGCCTGGATCGCCAGGGCGATCGGCACCGCGCCGCGCAGACCAGAGAAAGAAATGAACAGCCGGGAATTGCGGGGGAAGCCGGAACGCGCCAGCACCAGTTCCACCATCAGCCAGCGGGCCAGCAGCATCGAGCCGAACAGCACCAGCACATGCAGGGACGACTCCACCACCGCATCGGCGCTCACCACCAGTCCCATGCAGAGGAACAGCAGCAGCTCCGCCATCTTGGCGAAGCCGGCGTGGGCCTCCTCCAGCACCAACCGCTCGGAATCGGCGCTGTTCCCCAGCACCAGACCAGCGATGTAGGCCGCCAGCAGGCCACTGCCGCCCAACAGCTGGGTCCCGCCCACCAGCAACATCAGCACCGCCAGACTCACCACAGCCAACAGCGCCGGGCTGGTGAGCGAACGCCGCGCCGCCAGCAGCTGACGGGCCAGGCTGCCGCCCAGAAAGCCCAACAGGATTCCCAGCAGAAACTGACGCATCACCTCAGTGACCAGGGAGGAGGGCGTCGCCAGCCCCGATGCCCCGCCGGCTCCTGCCATCGCCATCGCCACACCGGCCAGCACCACCGCCACGGGGTCGTTGAAGGCGGACTCGCACTCGATCAGATCGATCAGGCGCTTCGGCAACCGCCCCGACAGAGGGCGCAACAGGGCCAGAACGGCGGAAGCGTCGGTGCTGCAGACCATCGCACCAACGAACAGAGCCAAAGGGAAACTCATCGGCGATTCGTCGCTCGCCAGGGAGCCCAGGGCCATCACCACCCCCGTGATCAACAGGGCCGTCACCAATGACCCCAGGCTTGCCAGCCGGGCGGCCGGCTGAAGCACGGCCCGGAGCTCGCGCCAGTTGGTCGTGAGCCCGCCGAAGAACAGCACCAGCACAAGCGCGACCTGGGCGATCTGATCAGCACTGGCGAGGGTGAGCAGCGGCTGGGCCTCAAGACCGGTGATGGCATCGAGATCGTTATCGGTGAGCAGGCCAAGCACCAGAACCAGCAGCACGCCAGGGACCCGCAGACGGGCCGCCATGTCGTCGAGCAGCACGGCAACCAGCATCAGGGCGCCAAACACGGCCAGCAGCAAGGCCAGGGTGGGGGACATGGGCGTGGTTGAGCTTCAGGGGTCCTAGCGTGAACTGAGTCCAGCAGCCACCGATGGCTGAATCGATGACCGACACCACCACCAGCCCACCTCCGTTGAAGAAGGGAAGCCTGGTGCGGGTCAACCGGGCCGCCTACTGCGGCAGCCTTGAGGCTGCGGCGAGCGATCCGGCACCGCCTGACTACCTCTTTGCGGGGCCCGGCGAGATCCTGCTCGTGAAGGGCGAGTACGCCCAGCTGCGCTGGAACCGCCCCGTTCCTGATGTGTGGCTGCGGCTGGATCAACTCGAGGCCTACGCCGCCTGAGCCAGCGACGGCTGCATCTTTCAGCGTTCCAGCTCTGAGTTCCAGCTCAGAGTTCCAGGCGGCGCCGCTCCTGCTTCAACAGGCTGCGACGCTGTTTGGCCTCCCGCAGCATCTCGCGGCCATCGTGCAGATAGCCGTCCACATATCCCATGGTGTAGCGCTCCAGCTCCTGCAGGGCGTCTTTCACCTGGCTGAGGCAGTGATAGAGGCTGAGACCAAAGCCCCTGGCCGAGGGCGGGCAGGGCACTGAGCCAAACAGCGCCTCAACCTTCTCGATCTTCGCCTGGCTCTGGGCCAGAAACCCACAGAACGCCTCCATCAGGCGATCGTCATAAGGATCAGCGGCCAGCTCCCGCAGCTGGGCAGGGAAGGGATTGATCACCTGCCCGAGTAACCGATCAATCGGTGCATAGACCTGCTGCAACCAGGCCAGCAACAGTCCATCGTCCTTGTCGCCGCGGCGCGGGGCTGCTGCCCGACGTGCGCCACGACCGGTTTCACTGGCAGCAGCGGCGGCCTCAGCTTGGGACGCCGCTGCAGAGGATGCCGCCGCACCGATGCCGCGTTGGTCGTCGTAGCGCCGCCGCCGTTCACCATCGCCCAACACCTCCCAGGCCGCATTGAGGGCCAGGATCGTGTCGTCGTCGCCGCCGGCGTCGGGATGATGTTGCTTGACCAGGGCGCGATAGGCCGCCTTGATCTCGGCGGAGGTCGCGCGATGGGTCAGCCCCAGCACGGCATAGAGATTCCGGGTTCCAGCGACAGACTGGGACAACGCTCGGCAACCGGCAGGCTTCCATCATCGCCATTGGGCCTGACCAGCCGCTGGCCGCCATGAAAAAAGGCCCCCACACGGGGGCCAGGCGCTCCGGGAGCGCAGGTGTGAGGAATCCGGGGGATTGGGCTCTGGGCTCAGAACTTGAACTGGGTCTGAACCAATCCACCGAAGACGTTGTTGGTCTCGCCTGAGGTGGTGAACTGGCCGTCGGGGCGGCTGAGATAGAAGATCGCCGGGGTGATGCTGATGTTGTCAGTCACCTGGAACTTGTACCACCACTCCCACACGTAGTTGCCGTCCTGGGGGGTGCTGCCGTCCCGCAGGCTGGTGGCGAACACCGGCTGGCCCACGGCCATACCCAGGGCATTGCCCTTGGCGAAGGCATTCGCCCATTCCAGCCCCACCGACCAGGACTGGCTGGCCTCAATGTTGTTGGCGGCATCGAAGCCGTCGGACGATCCGGCCTGGGTGAGGGAGTTGTAGCCCCAACCCGCGCTGATCGAGGGAACCCAACCGGAATCGATCGGCTGCCAGGCTGCCGTCACGGCGAAGTTGTTGGAATAGGCGGAATCATCCGAACCGTTGGGCGGGCATGGCTGGGTCTGATTCGCGAACTGGGTGCCGCGGCGGAAGTTCTGGCCGCACTGGCCATAACGCCAGGCAGCGGTAAGCGCCCACTGGGGAGCCGCCACACCAATCTGGGTGGTGAAGCTGCCCTTGCTGCCGTCGGTGAACAGGCCCCCCTTGTCAGGATTGCCTTCGTTACCGCTGGGAGCGATATAGCTGGTGGACGCGGCAAAGTAGGGATTGCCCTTCTTGACCTGCTGCTTCCACATCAGGCCAAAGGCAGCGCCAGTGGCCTTGTTGTAGGTGCCCGGAGCACCATGCAGAGAAAACACGTCCAGGATGTTGGTGCCGCGGCCGCCGTAGAACGACGGACGAATGGCCAGGAATTCCGTGTTGCGGGCCCGGCCACCGATCAGAGCCGTGAAGGAGCTGCCAATCGGAAAGCGATAGTACAGACGGTCAATTTCAACAGATCCAGGGCCAGCCGAGGGGCTGAAGGCCCGGTCCAGGGCCATCAGACTGAAGGGCTTGCCGCTGAAGGGGCTGTTATTGAAGTCTCCGCTGCGCAGACGGGTGTACAGCAGATCCTTGCCAGTGAAGCTGGTGGAGAAATTCAGACGCACGTCGTAGTTGAAGACGGTGGCGCCGAAGTTCTTGCTGTTTTCATCCGGGCTGCGAGGACCAGTATTCTCGCTGCCACCGAAGCTGTTGGCACCCAGCACGAAGACCACGTCACCGGCCAGCTTGGTGGTGGTGGAGAACTGGGTCGCCTCCAGCTCACCGACTTTGGCCTCAAGACCGTCGACGCGGCCACGGAGCACGGCGAGCTCCTTCTCGAACTCCTTCATCAGGCGCTTGAGCTCGTCGGTCACTTCGGTGATCCGGTCGAGGCAGGCGTTCAGCAGGGCCGCCGCTTCATAGCGGGTCATGGCCTGGCCGCCTTTGTAGGTGCCGTTCGGGTAGCCGGCGACACAGCCGTAGCGCTCGATCAGGTTGCTGAGTGCCTGATACGCCCAGTCGGTGGGGCGTACATCAGAGAACTGATTGATGCTGGTGACCTGATCCTGGCCATCCACCACGTCAGCTTCGGCGTAGCGATTCACGCCGGCCAGATTGAGATCGGCTGCCTGGGCAGCCAGGGGGGACAGCAGGCCCAAGGCCGCTGGCGCCAGAAAGAGTTTCTGGAATGGTTTCATCGAAATCCTCACACCAAATTGAGGGAGGCCAATCCAAGGGATCAGCCGCGACATCCTGCCTGACACAACTGCAGAGTGCCTGCAGTGTGAGCACAGACCGGGGTGCCCTGCGATACCAGACTCAGCGGCGCGCAAGATCAGATCAGCACAAAAAAACCGGCGAGACAAGCTCACCGGGACAGGGAAAACGAAGAAAGGAAGAATGCTCGGGGTGCGTGGTACTTAAAGCACAGGTTGCAAAGCAAGAAAATCCTGGCGCATTAATTGCAGCAAGGCATGGTGTGTGAGGAGCCTGCGCTAGCGCCGATGGAATCGACGGAGAAAGTCAGTCAAACTGAACAAGGAGGGAGAAAAGCGTTAACAATTCTCCCTGCCAAGCTCATGCCCTGATCAGAACTTGAAGGTGGTCTTGACCAGACCGCCGAACTGATTGAAGGTATCGCCATTGACTTTCTGGAGCTGACCCAGAGGAGCGCTGAGGTAGTAGATGGCCGGGGTGACGGAGATGTTATCGGTCACCTGGAACTTGTACCACCACTCCCAGACGTAGTTGCCGTCGTTGGGGGTGTCACCAAGGGCATCCTTGATGTCGCTGTCATTACCAAAGCTGGTGATGAAGGTACCCTGGCCAACGGCCATACCGGCGGCATTACCCTTGATGAACACGTCTTCCCACTGCAGGCCGACGTACCAGGACTGGCTCTGAAGACCATCGAAACCGAAGGCATCATCTTCAGAGTTGTAGCCCGTCAGCCCCCAGCCAGCGCTGATCGAGGGAACCCAGCCAGCCTGGGAAGGCTGCCAGTAGCCGCTGATGCCGATGGAGTTGCTGCTGTCAAAACCACCGAACTCGCTGACGCCCACGGCGAAGGGGGTACCGGAGGCGAACCCGATGCCGTTGGCATAGGTGTAGGCCACGGCCAAGCCCCAGTTCTCAGCGGCGTAACCAATCTGAGCGGTTCCGGTCTGGGCGGAACCATCGGTGCCAATACCACCGATGTTGGGATTGCCTTCGTTGCCGTTTGCGGCCACATAGTTGAGGCTGACGCTCCAGCCGTTCTTCTGCCACCAAATACCGGCACCGGAACCGAGGTTCAGGCTGTAGGCAGCGGGCGCACCGGCGTAGGTGAAGAAGTCGAGCACGGTGTCAGCGGGGTACACGCTGGGCCACATAGCCAGCATGTCGTCCTGACGGACGCGACCACCGATGGTGACGGTGAAGTCGCTGCCAACCGGGAACTGATAGAACAGGCGGTTGATCGCCACGATGTTATCCGAGGCCTCACTTTCCTGGAAGGCGATTTCCAGGGCGCTCAGGGGGTTGGGAGCGAACTCGTTGCCACCCAGGTAGGTGGTGTCGCGGAAGTTACCGGCGCGCAGACGGGTGCGCAGCAGATCCTTGCCGGTGAAGCTGGTATCGAAGTCCAGCTGAACGTCGTAGTTGAAGGTGGTGGCACCCAGTTCGGAGCGGTACTGGTTCCGCAGGAAGGTGGCGTCGCCGTTGAAGCTGTTGGCACCCAGAACGAAGGTGGCCTTACCTTTCAGCTTGGTGGTGGTGGAGAACTGGTTGGCTTCCAGTTCGCCCACTTTGGCCTCAAGACCGTCGACGCGGCCGCGGAGCACGGCGAGTTCCTTCTCGAACTCCTTCATCAGGCGCTTGAGCTCGTCGGTCACTTCCGTGATCCGGTCGAGGCAGGCGTTCAGCAGAGCCGCCGCTTCATAGCGGGTCATGGCCTGGCCGCCTTTGTAGGTGCCGTTCGGGTAGCCGGCGACGCAGCCGTAGCGCTCGATCAGGTTGCTGAGTGCCTGATACGCCCAGTCGGTGGGGCGAACGTCGGAGAACTGGCTGATGCTGGTGACTTGCTCCTGGGAGGCGTACTGATTGACGCCGTCCAGGTTGAGCTCGTTGGCGTTGGCGGCCATCGGGGCCAGCAAGCCAAGGGCCGCAGGAGCAACCAGCAGTTGCTTAAAGAGTTTCATGGGGTCCTCACACAAAGGGCGCAATGCGCCGACCCGAAGGATGGCGGCTGGATCGGCAGCCCACAAGCACCGCTGTGCCACTCCGGGCAATGACCAGCGGCCTGGTGCTCTGGACATAGGGTGAGCGCCTGCTGCCAGCCCCGGGGATGCACCGATCCAGAGACCCGGGTCCCTGGCTGCCTCTGGGTCTGGGTGCCGCGCTGCGGCTGGTGCAGCTCTGGATGCCGATCGTGGGTGTCCACAGCTGGCGTCAGGCGGACACGGCGGCCATGGCACGCCACTTCGCCGGGAACGGCCTCGTGTTCTGGCTTCCTCAGATCGACTGGGCCGGGGCCTCTCCCGGATATGTGGAAAGCGAGTTCCCCCTGTCTCCTTATCTGACTGCCCTGCTCTACCGCCTGTTCGGCGTGCACGAGTGGCTGGCCCGCGCTCTGGCGGTGGTGTGCAGCCTGCTCACCCTCTGGCTGGTGATCCGGATCGGCACGCGGCTGCTCGGTGCCGGCGCCGGCTGGTGGGGCGGATTCTTCTATGCAGTGCTGCCGAGCAGCGTGTACTTCGGCCGCAGCGTGCAGGCCGAGGCGCTGCTGCTGCTGCTGGCGGCCCTGAGCTTCGAGCGCCTGCTGGCCTGGCAGGAGGGTCGGCGCTGGACGGATCTGCTGCTGTGCTGGCTCGGCTTCACGGGGGCCTGCCTGCTCAAGGTGTTCCCGCTGGTGTGGCTCGGGCTGCCGCTGCTGTGGCAGTGGTGGCGCGGCTGCGCCGAGCGCCCCAACCGCCCCCGGCCCTGGCTGGCGGCAGGCCTGTTCGCCCTCTCGGCCGTGGCCGTGTCGGCGCTCTGGTACTGGCATGCCCACCAGCTGGGCCAGGCCAGCGGCCTCAGCTTCGGCTTCTGGGGGGGGGATGCGGACCGCGTGAGCCCGCTTGCGCTGCTGGGCTGGCGCTACTGGAGTGAGCTGCTGCTGCGGATCAGCC
>NZ_JAYGIC010000163.1:0-9930 GCF_034931105.1 Synechococcus sp. CCY9201
GCCGGTGAGCCAGCCGCCCAGCGCCAGGTAGGCGGTGGGGAACAGCAGCAGACCGGACCACCCCACGAATACGAAGCGGTCGCGCTTGAGCCAGTCATCGAGGACGTCGAACCATCCCCGCTGCGGCAGACGCCCTGCAGCGATCGTCATAAAGGGCTTTACGAAGCTTTACAAGCCCATCGTACGGGCCTCGCTGGCGAATCGCGCCCACTTTCGCTTCCCTTAAGAACCGGATGAGTACAAGCACTCAGTCTTCGGTTGGTGCTGGCGATTCGCCAGAGTGGGCTTCCACCGATCCACGCGCGTGTACGTCGTCGAGCTGTCCCTGAAGCTGAGCCCCATGCCCGTCGCGGTGCAGCGCAAGGAGCTGGAGGCTGCCCAGGCTCTTTATGCCGAGGTGAAGCAGACCCTTGAAAGCGGCCAGCCACGGCTGCTCGAACTCCACTGCGAGAAGGAGGAGGACAAGTGCATCAGCCTGCTGAGCAGCGAACTGGTGGCCGTGCAGATGTACGAGAAGTCGGCCACGGGCGGCGGTTCCCGGCGGCCGGGCTTCAGCTTCGAGGGCTGAAGCCCTTCACGTCCCCCCTGACCGCTGCACCGTTGCGCACCGAAGCCGACCACCCCAGCGGAGCAGAGCCGCCTCTGACTGTCGAGCGGCTGTGCTTCACCTGGCCGAATGGCCGCGTGGCCCTGCAGCACTGCCAGCTCGTCATTCCCCGTCCGGGGCTCTGGATGTTGGTGGGCAGCAATGGCAGTGGCAAAAGCACGCTGCTGCGGCTGATTGCCGGCCTTCTGCAGCCCTCCGGCGGACAGATCCGGCGCCCCGACCGCACGGCACTGGTCTTCCAGAACCCTGACCACCAGCTATTGCTGCCCAGCTGTGGCAGTGATCTGCAGCTGGGGCTGCCCCAGGATCTCTCCTCGATCGAGCGCAGCGAGCGGGTGGAGCAAGCCCTGAAGCAGGTGGGACTGGCCGGCATGGCCTCCCGGCCGATCCATACCCTCAGCGGCGGCCAGAAGCAGCGGTTGGCGATCGCCGGCGCCCTGGCCAGCGGTGCTCAGCTGCTGTTGCTGGACGAACCAACGGCATTGCTGGATCCAGACAGCCAACGTGGCGTGCTGGAGCTGATCCACAGCCTGTGCACCGGATCCGAGCCAAAGCTGACGGCACTCTGGATCACCCACCGGCTGGAGGAACTGGCCGCCTGCAACGGCGCTGCCTTGGTGGAACAGGGCCATGCCGGCCCCTGGCAGAGCGGTGCAAGCCTGCGGCGCAGCCTTGCCCCCTTGCAAGGGGGCAAGGCTGCGGGGTAGTTTCTCGTGGTCCCAATCCTCGGTAGCTCAGCGGTAGAGCGGTCGGCTGTTAACCGATTGGTCGCAGGTTCGAATCCCGCCCGGGGAGTTGTTGTTCTGAAGCCGAAGCGTTCGCTTCGGCTTTTTTTTGGTCAGGCCCGCCGTGTCAAGTCCTGCCCAGCAGGGGCCGTCGGCCATGAAGCACCCCCTACAGCGGTCAGAGGTTCCGGGCACTGGTTCTCTGGGAGGATGGCGCCGCTTTCATTCAGCCACAACCGAAACTGCGACCCGGTCCCTTCCTTGCCTGTCGCAGGCCCCCCGCCAGCGCCATCAACTCCGGGCAAGGATCCCTGACCGGATTCCAGTCGTGTCCAGTCCCTTTGGACAGGCTCCCGCTCCAGCGTTCTTCTGCAATCACCCACGCCTCCGCTCCATCCATGAAGCCCTGCATCCTGCTGATCGAAGACGACAGCGACATGCGTGAGCTGGTGGCCGGCCATCTGGAGCACAGCGGCTTCGACGTCCATCGCGCCGAGGACGGCATCAAGGGTCAGGCTCTGGCCGTCCAGGTCACCCCTGACGTGATCCTGCTGGATCTGATGCTGCCCAAGGTGGACGGCCTCACCCTCTGCCAGCGCCTGCGACGGGACGAGCGCACCGCCCGGATCCCGATCCTGATGCTCACAGCTCTGGGTGGCATCAAGGACAAGGTGAGCGGCTTCAACTCCGGCGCCGATGACTACCTCACCAAGCCCTTTGATCTTGAGGAGCTGATGGTGCGGGTCAAGGCGCTGCTCCGCCGCACCGACCGTGCCCCCCTCTCCACCAAGCAGACCGAAATCCTCAGCTACGGCAGCCTGACCCTGGTGCCGGAGCGGTTTGAGGCGATCTGGTTCGATCAGCCGGTAAGGCTCACCCACCTCGAGTTCGAACTGCTGCACTGCCTGCTGCAGCGCCATGGCCAGACCGTCTCCCCTTCACTCATTCTCAAGGAGGTGTGGGGCTACGAGCCCGACGACGACATCGAAACCATTCGGGTGCACGTGCGCCATCTGCGCACCAAGCTTGAGCCAGATCCACGCAAGCCTCGCTTCATCAAGACTGTCTATGGCGCCGGCTACTGCCTGGAGCTTCCCATCGGAGACCAGTTGCTGCAGGTCCAGGCACTGATCAATGAGACGCGGGAGCAGCGGCGCCAGGAACGGGCCTCGGCCTGATCCTCTCCTCGCTGCCCTGTCCGAGCAGGCCTCGTTGCTGCAGGCCCAGATCCAGCAGAGCCACCTCCCAGGCCAGCCGAGGTTGGACATAGGCCAGCAGCTGGCGACGCAACAGCTCAAGCCGCCCCAGGCTCTGGGGCTGGTGATGGCGATGCCACAGCTGCCATTGCCACCAGTCCAGCAGCCAGAGTTGCTGCTCGGCGTCCAGGGCCTCCGTCAGATCCCTGGCCAGAGCCAGGGCCTCAAGCGGATCGGGCCTGAGGTCGAGCAGCCGCTCGGCCACGCCAGCGGGCAGCGCCTGCCACTGGCGACGATGCTCCAGCAGGGCTCCAGGCGAGCCGGCCGCCAGGTCGAGCAGTCCGGGGGGATCGGCCATCGGTGGATCGTCGGGTGGCGTTGGTGGCAAGGAGGCCAGCACCTGGGCCAGGAGGGCCGGTGAGAGCCGCGCGAAGGGAACCTGCTGGCAACGGGAGCGGATTGTGCTGAGCAGTTGTTCCGGCGCCGCGCTGATCAGCACCAGCAGGCTGTCGCCGGGCTCCTCCAGGGTCTTGAGCAGAGCATTGGCGGCTCCTTCCGCCATCGCTTCGGCCGTGTCCACCACCACCAGGCAGCGGTCCGCCTCCAGCGGCCGGCGTGCCAGAAAGCGGGTCAGCTCGCGCACCTGCTCGAGCCGCAACTGCGGCAAGGCCCGGCGGCTGAGGCCCTGCTCGCGTGCCTGGGCCGCTGTGAAGAGCTGACCCTGGTGCTGATAGGTGGGTTCCACCCAGAGCAGGTCGGGATGGTTTCCCTGCGCCAGGCGCCGCCGCACCGAGGCTGATCCCTCCGGCCCCGCCAGCACTCCCTCGAGAAAGCGCAGCACGGCCAGCCGCCGACCCACGCCCTCCGGCCCGGCGAACAGATAGGCCGGTGCCAGGCGGCGACGTTCCAGCGCCGCCTGCAACAGGACCACGGCCTGCGGCTGCCCGATCAGATCGGCGAACAGGTCAGCCATGCGGGCCGAACCTGCTTTCCAGCAGGGCCCGGCAGGCCGCCGTCACCTGGTCGGGGGAACCAGCGGCATCCAGCCTGCACCAGCCCCGTTCCAGCGCCAGTTGGCGGAAACCGGCCTGCACCCTCGCCAGAAACGCTTCGCCGCTGGCCTCGATCCGGTCTGCAGGGCGACCTCCACGGCGCTGCAGCGACGCCGCCAGGGGCAGATCCAGCCAGAGCGTGAGATCGGGCTGCAGGCCACCGGTGGCGATCCGCTCCAGCGGCAGGATCTGATCCCAGGGCAAGCCACGCCCATAGCCCTGATAGGCGGCGGTGGATCCGCTGAAGCGATCGCTGAGCACCCAGTCGCCGGCGGCCAGAGCCGGTTGCAGGCACTGCTGCACGTGCTGGGCTCGATCGGCCGCGTAGAGCAACAGCTCGGCCTCACTGCAGGGCGCCTGATCGTCGGGTGGATGCAACAGCAGCTGGCGCAGGGCCAGGCCCAGCGCAGTGCCCCCTGGTTCGCGGGTCGTCAGCAAGCGGGCCGCCGTGGGCATCAGGCCGGAGCCAGGCAACCACTGGCGCAGGGCTTCGAGCTGGGTGGTCTTGCCGCATCCATCGATGCCTTCGAACACCAGGAACCGCCCGCGCTCCATGGCCTATCCCTCCTCTCCCGTCCCAGCTGGTCGGGCGCTGCCGGTCAAGGCCGAATGTAGGGGGAGAGCAGCAGGGCGTTGACCACCACCGTGATCGAGCTGAGGGCCATCAGCAGGGCCGCCAGCGGCGGCGTCAGCACGATGCCGAAGCCGGGCAGCAGGGCTCCGGCAGCGATCGGCAGCACGATCAGGTTGTAGCCGAAGGCCCAGGCCAGGTTGGCCCGCACGGTCGCCATGGTTCGGCGAGCGATCGTCAGGGCCTCGACCACCCCGTTCAACCGATCGCCCAGCACCACCAGATCGGCCGTGTCCTGCGCGATCTGGGTGCCGGTGCCCACCGCGATGCCGAGATCGGCGGCGGCCAGGGCCGGGGCGTCGTTGATGCCGTCTCCCACCATCGCCACCGGCCCCAGCTGGCGCGCTTCAAGAATCCGCTCCAGCTTCTGCTCAGGACGCAGCTCCCAGGCCAGTTCCTCGGCGGTCAGTCCGAGCCGCTGGCCCAGGCGGTTGACGGCGGATCGCCGGTCTCCGCTGAGCAGGCCCAGCCGCAGCCGCTGATGCCGCAGCTGCTCCAGGGTCTGCAGGGCATCGCTGCGGGGCTGATCCTCGACCGCCACCAGGCCGAGCGGCACGGTTCCCTCCGCCACGGCCAGCACGCTGGCTCCCTGACGCTCCAGGGCCTGGACCCTGCGGTCCAGGCCCTCCATGGCCACGCCGGTTGCTGCCAGCCATGCGGGTCGGCCCACCCGCACCCGCAGTCCCTGCTCCTCGCTGACGAACATCCCTTCGACGCCGTCACCACTGAGGGTTCGGGTCTCGGCCACTGGCAGCAACGCCAGTCCGCGGCGCTCGGCCTCCTGCAGCAGGGCGTGGGCGAGCGGATGGCGGGTGTGCTGTTCGAGGCTTGCGGCGAGCTGGAGCAAGCGATCCGCTGCCGCGCCATCCGCAGGGGCGTTGAGCGGGCAGACCGCGCTGACCAGGGGCCGGCCCAGCGTGAGGGTGCCGGTCTTGTCGAACAGGACACCGTGCAGGGAAGCGGCGACCTCGATCGCATCGCCACCGCGGAACAGCAAGCCCCGGCTGGCCGCCAGACCGGAGCCCACCGTGATCGCGGTGGGGGTCGCCAGGCCGAGGGCGCAGGGACAGGCCACCACCAGCACGGCGATCGCCAGCTGCAGGGCCAGGGCAAAGGGGGTGTCGGCGGCCATGCCGAGGGCGGCATGGGCCGCATGGGGGCTGGCGCCGGTATGGGACGCGGCCTGGAGAACCTGCGGCCACAGAGCTGCACCCCACTGCCACCAGAACAGAAACGTGGCGAGCGCCAGCAGCACCACCACGCCGGCGAAGCGCCCGGCCACCCGGTCGGCCAGGCCCTGGATCGGCGCTTTGCGGGCCTGGGCCTGCTCGACCAGATGGACGATGCGGCTGATGGCGCTGTCGCTGCCGCTGCGCTCCACCTCCAGCACCAGGGGCGCTTCCAGGTTGAGGCTGCCGGCATCGAGCTGCGTGCCGGCCTCGGCCTGAACAGGCAGGGGCTCGCCGGTGAGGCTGGACACATCCACCGCCGAAGCGCCGTCTCGCACCACCCCATCCACGGGCACCCGATCGCCGGGCAGGATCCGCACCCGATCGCCGGGCCGCAGCCCCCCCACCCGCACCGGCCGGGGCGCATCGGTGCCGAGCAACAGCAGGGCCGTTTCGGGTTGCAGGCGGGCCAACTGCTCGATCGCCCGACCGGTGCGTTGGCGGGCCCGGTCCTCCAGAAAGCGGCCCAGCAGCACGAAGCCGAGCAGCATCACCGGTTCGTTGAAGAAACAGGGCCAGCCGCTGGTGGGGTGGAGATAGGCCACGAGGCTGGCGCCGTAGGCACTGGCCACCCCCAGCCCCACCAGGGTGTCCATGCTGGGCATCCCGGCCAGGGCGGCCCGCAGACCCCGCAGCAGGATCGGCCGGCCAGGCCCAAGCAGAGCCACGGTGGCCACCACCGCGTGCACCCCCGGGTCGATCAGTGCTGCGAGCGGCGCTCCTGCGGCGGTGAGGCGCTCAGGCAGGCCACCCACCATGGCCAGGTGTCCAAGGCCGGAGACCAGCACCAGCAGCAGCGCCACCACCAGTTGCCGCCACTGGCGCCACCAGTGCTCCTGCTCCCGCTGGTCGCGGCGATCCAGGGCCTCCACCGACAAGCGAGGACTGGCCGCGAAGCCCAGGCCCAGCAGGCTGGCCTGCAGCGCTGGCAGGGTGTCTGAGGCTGCGCCTGGATCCAGCCCCACCCAGGCCGTACGGGTGAGCAGATTGACGCTGGCCTGGCATACGCCCGGCTGCTCCAGCAGGCGGCGCTCCACCGCCCGCACGCAGCCGCCACATTTCATGCCCTCCACCTCCAGCAGCAGCGGCTCGAGGGCGGGCGATTCCGCCCCATCGGACGTACCAGGCGCTGCAGGGGCGCTGGTCGATGCAGACCGATCGCTCACGATCCAGAGGCAGTACAGGCAGGCTAGGCAGCCCACTCTCCAGCCCTGGGCCAAAGCGCCGGGCCGTCAGCGAAACCATGCAGGATGGTGGCAAGCAGACCAGGATCCAGCCGTGCCCCGCAGCCAGCGCAACGACAACTTCATCGACAAGAGCTTCACGGTGATGGCCGATCTGATCGTGAAGCTGATGCCGATCGATCCCAAGGCCAAGGAAGCCTATGTGTACTACCGCGATGGCCTCTCGGCCCAGAACGACGGTGACTATGCCGAGGCCCTGGAGAATTACGAGGAAGCCCTCAAGCTCGAGGAGAACGCCGTGGACCGGGGCGAGATCTTCAAGAACATGGCGATCATCTACATGAGCAATGGCGAGGAGGAGAAGTCGCTCGAGTACTACCGCCAGTCGCTCGACGCCAACCCCAACTCCCCCTCCTGCCTCAAGAACATGGGTCTGATCTATGAGAAGTGGGGCCGTCTGGCGGCGGAAGCCGGCGACCAGGACGCGGCAGACCGCTGGCTTGACCAGGCCGCCGACTACTGGGGCAAGGCGGTGCGGCTCTACCCCGGCGGCTACCTGGACATCGAGAACTGGCTGAAGTCGTCGGGTCGCAGCAACGTGGACGTGTACTTCTGAGCCTCCGCAGGCCCCTCAGACGCGCGACCCTCAGAACGGCTGCTCCTGGGAGGGGTGCGAGCCCAGGGCCGCCACCAGCGCTTCGGCCACGTTGCCCGCCTCCAGCAGCTGCAGATCCAGTCCGGCCGCCAGCCCCCCCAGGCCGCCGGACCTGGGCACCACCGCTCGGCGGAACCCGAGGCGGGCCGCTTCCTGCAGACGCAGCTCCATCTGCCCCACGGGTCTCAACTGGCCGCCCAGGCCCAGCTCACCGATCAGGACGGTTCCAGGCGGCAGGGTGAGGTCGCGGAAGCTGGCCACCACCGCGGCAGCAACCCCCAGGTCCGCCGCCGGCTCCTCCACCTCGAGGCCGCCGGCCACGGCCAGGTAGCAGTCGAAGCGCGACAGGGGCAGGGAGAGGTGCTTCTCCAGGACCGCCAGGATCTGATGGAGGCGATTGGTGCCGATGCCCGTGGCGGTGCGCCGTGGGCTGGCGTAGCTGGTGGTGCTCACCAGGGCCTGCAGTTCGACCACCAGGGAGCGGGTGCCTTCGCAGGCCACGATCGTGGCGGTGCCCGGGCTGGGCTCCTGGCTGCCCAGGAACAGTTCGCTGGGGTTGCTCACCTCCGCCAGGCCGCGGCCCTGCATCTCGAAAACACCGAGTTCGTGGGTGGCGCCGAAGCGGTTCTTCACGGCACGCAGCAGCCGGTGGCTGGCGAAGCGGTCCCCCTCGAAGGTGAGCACGGCATCAACCAGATGCTCCAGCACCTTGGGCCCCGCCAACATGCCCTCCTTGGTCACATGGCCCACCAGCAGCAGTGCCGTGTCCTGGCGCTTGGCGATGCGGGCCAGGGCCGCGGCACACTCCCGCACCTGCGCGACCGACCCCGGGGCGCTGCTGAGTTCGCCGTCGTGCAGGGCCTGGATGCTGTCGATGATTGCCACCGCCGGCCGCAGTGCCTCCAGCTCCTGCAACACCAGCTCCAGATCGGTTTCCGAGAGGAGTTGGAGCACGTTCCGGTCAGCCCCGCCAGACCCTTGAGGCTCGCTTCTGCCCTCACCGCTGGTGGCCGCCACTTCGGCCAGGCGCCGCCAGCGCAGTTTCACCTGCTGGGCCGATTCCTCGGCACTGACGTAGAGCACCGAGCAGCGATCCGCCATCGCCCGGGCGCTCTGCAGCAGCAGGGTCGATTTGCCGATGCCGGGATCGCCCCCCAGCAGCACCAGCGATCCCGGCACCAGGCCACCACCGAGAACCCGGTCGAGTTCGATGTAGCCGCTGCTGAGCCGCTGCAGGGGCCGTTCCCCCACCGCATGGATCGGCTCCGAACGCCGCGGTCTGCCGGTGGCGGCAGCCTCTCCATCCGCCCCATTCCAGTCTTCGGCCACACCGTGGCTTGCAGGGCCACCACCGGAGCGGGGCACCGGCCGGCGACGCCGTGAATCAGCTGCCGGTACCGCCTGTTCCACCAGGGTGTTCCAGCTGCCGCAGGCCGCGCAACGGCCGAAGAACTGGCGCGTGCGGGCGCCGCAGCTGCTGCAGACGTAGTGGGTGGACGGGCGCCCCAGGGCCATCGCTTCAACTCGATCTGTGACGAATGGTGGCTTTCAGTGAACGGAGTGGACCTCTGGCCTTTTCAGTAGTGCTGATCGGATGTAGATGCCGCTCAATGGCGAGTGCCTCTGTGATGACGGTTGTGGTGACGCTGCGATGACGGCTTCGTCCCCCGCCAAGGAAACCATCCTCGTCGTGGATGACGAGGCCAGCATCCGACGGATCCTGGAGACCCGCCTGTCGATGATCGGCTATCAGGTGGTCACCGCCTGTGACGGTGTCGAGGCGCTTGAAAGCTTCCGACGCGTCACACCCGATCTGGTGGTGCTCGACGTGATGATGCCGAAGCTGGATGGCTATGGCGTCTGCCAGGAGCTGCGCAAGGAATCGGATGTACCGATCGTGATGCTCACGGCCCTGGGCGACGTGGCCGACCGCATCACCGGCCTCGAACTCGGCGCCGATGACTATGTGGTCAAGCCGTTCAGCCCCAAGGAGCTCGAGGCACGCATCCGCTGCGTGCTCCGGCGTGTCGAGAAGGAAGCGGTGGCGGGCATCCCCAACTCGGGGGTGATCCAGGTGGGCGAACTGCGCATCGACACCAACAAGCGCCAGGTCTACCGGGGCGATGAGCGCATCCGGCTCACCGGCATGGAGTTCAGCCTGCTGGAGCTGCTGGTGAGCCGCTCAGGCGAGCCGTTCAGCCGCGGCGAGATCCTCAAGGAGGTGTGGGGGTATACCCCGGAGCGTCACGTGGACACCCGCGTGGTGGATGTCCATATCTCCCGGCTGCGCTCCAAACTGGAAGACGATCCCGCCAATCCCGAGCTGATCCTCACGGCACGGGGCACCGGGTATCTGTTCCAGCGCATCGTTGACGCCGTTGCCTCCGAAGGAAGCTGACAACACGGTTCCGGGCCCTCTGCGGCCTCGAACCAGCCGAGCCAAACCCAGCCGGGCGATCCGGCGACTGGTGGTCTGGTACCGGCGCAATGCGACCGTGACTCGCGTGGTCGGCACGGCCACCGCCGCCGGCAACGTGGCCGGGTCCGTGGTGGGCGTCGCCGGCAACGTGGCCGGTGCAGCCGGCTCGATGGCGGGGACCATGGCCGGATCGGTGGTCTCCGGCGCCGGCACCGTGGCGGGCACGGTGCTC
>NZ_JAYGIC010000164.1:0-9639 GCF_034931105.1 Synechococcus sp. CCY9201
GCGGCCACCACAGCCCTGCTGCGGCAGTGGCAGGTGCCCCTGCTCGGCCTGATCCAGGGCGGTGGCCCCTGGGAGCCAGCCCGGCGCCGGAGTGACGGACTGCCCTGGATCGGCTGGCTACCGGAGGCTGGGCGGCCTGAAGCGGTCTTGTCGGAGGCCGCCGAGCAGGAGTGGACCGAACAGGGCATGGACGCCATGCGGCTCAGCCTGGAGGCTCGCTGGCTGCAGCTACAGGCTGAGCTGGACTGAGCCTGGACCGCTCAGGTCTTCGTCTTCCAGGGCGGCAGGGGGGCTTTGGTCTCGAGCTGCCGCAGGCCGCCGTATGTCGGTTTGGCCGGCCCCAGCGGCAGCGACAGGAAGCGCACCTCCCCAGGGCGGGCCAGACCAGCGGCCAGCAGGCTGAGGGTCTCGCTGGGCTCGAGGTTCGTGTCCACCTCGCTGCGCAGCTTCTGCACCAGGTCCGGCAGATTGGCCAAGCGGGCCGGCTGAGCCAGGCTCTCAATCAGGGCGAGCACCACCAGCTCCTGCTGCTGGCGGCGACTGAGCTCGCCGATGCTGGGATCGCGGTAGCGCAGCAACTGCTCCACCTGGGCACCGTCGAGTTGCTGCAGACCGCTCTGCAGATCAATGCGGTAGCCCTGCGCCTTGTCTTCGTAGAGCATCTTGCGGGGTGGATTGACCTCCAGCCGGCCCAGGGCATCCACCAGGCTGCGCAGTCCGGCGCGGGAGAGCACCAGATAGCGGTCCGGCTCGCCGGGCTCCAGCTTCAGCAGTTCGCGCACCGCATCGCCGGTCAGGGCGACCCCGCCCGTGCGGTAGAGGCTGCCCAGAGCCTGGGGACGTTTCTGACCAGGCAGATTCACGGCCAGTTCAGTGGGCAGGCCGAGCACCTGCAGAGGACCTTCCGGATCGACCCGCACCAGCAGCAGCGCGTCGCTGTTGGGGCTCGGGGCAGGCTTGGCGGCGGTGGCGTTGTCCTTCGCGGCGGTGTCCTGAGCGGGCGACGCGCTGGTGGCTTGCGGGGTCTGGGGTGAGCCAGGCAGGCGATCGGAATCCAGCCCCACCACCAGCAACGTGATCGGCCGGCGTGGTGGCTCGGCCAGATCGCTTGCTGTGCTGGGGCGGTCGTCGGGGCTGCGGGAGTCCTGAACGGGCCAGATCCAGCCCAGCACGGAGATGCCGAGACCAGCGCCGGCGAGGGCGATGACGACACGGCCCAGGGCTCGCCAGCGATGGCCCTTGCCGACGGGGCGGACCCGCGGCGCGGCGGAATGTTCCGCTGAGGAGCTGGAGGTGGAAGGGTCGGTGTCCCGCATGGGGGGCATGGTGCCCGCAGGGCTGGTGGCCCCCACTCTGGCTCAGCCCGGGGATTTGCCCCGCTGGGCCGGGTGGCCGATAGGTTGTGGGCCGTGGAGTCAGCCCACCCCCCTTCCTTGACCGCAGCCTCCAGCACGCCGTCCGGCGCCACCGCGGGCTCCGCCACGCCACCGCACGAGCGGTCCCGCCCCCTGGCCAAGGGCAGCGTCTATCCAGCCAAGGACCTCTGCAGTCAGTGCGGCCTCTGCGACACCCGCTGGGTGTCCTACGTGCGCCGCGCCTGCGCCTTTCTGAGCCAGAACTTCGAGACCATGGAGGCGTCCGCCCACGGTCGCAGCCGCCGGCTCGATGACGAGGACGAGCTCTACTTCGGCGTGCAGCAGCGGATGCTTTCGGCCCGGCTGCAGCAGCCGATCGCCGGAGCCCAGTGGACCGGCATCGTCAGCCGGATCGGCGTGCGAGCCCTGGAGACCGGTCTTGTCGATGCCGTGCTCTGCGTGGGCCAGAGCCCTGACGATCGCTTCACCCCCGTGCCGGTACTGGCCCGCACCGCCGAGCAGGTGCTGGCGGCCCGGGTCAACAAGCCCACCCTCTCGCCCAACCTTGAAGTGCTGGAGCAGCTGCCCGGCAGCGGCATCCAGAGGTTGCTGGCCATCGGCGTGGGCTGTCAGATCCAGGCCCTGCGGGCCGTGCAGTCGACCTTGCCTCTCGACGAGCTCTACGTGCTGGGGCTGCCCTGCGTCGACAACGTCAGTCGCGAAGGCCTGCAGACCTTCCTCGAAAGCGCCAGCCGCTCTCCCGCGACGGTGGTGCACTACGAGTTCATGCAGGACTTCCGCATCCACTTCCGCCACAGCGACGGCAGCGAGGAGACCGTTCCGTTCTTCGGGCTGGACACCCCGAAGCTCAAGGATGTCTTCGCCCCCAGTTGTCTGAGTTGCTTCGACTACACCAATGCCGGTGCCGATCTGGTGGTGGGGTACATGGGGGCCAGCTTCGGCCGCCAGTGGATCACGGTGCGCAACCCCAGGGGGCAGGTGCTGCTGGATCTGGTGGAGCCCGAGCTGGACACCGCTCCCGTCACCAGCCGCGGTGATCGGCGTGCCGCCGTGCAGCAGGGCATCGACGCCTACGACAAGGCCCTGAAACTGCCTCGTTGGCTGGCCGAACTGGTCGGTTTCCTGGTGCAGCGGGTGGGCCCGCAGGGTCTGGAGTACGGCCGCTTCTCGATTGATTCCCACTTCACCCGCAATGCCCTGTGGCTGCGGCGCCATCACCCGGAGATGGCGGAGCGTCATATCCCCGCCTTCGCCCGTCGGATCGTTGAGCGCTACCGCATCCCCTCTCCATGAGTGACCGCCTCTGCGGGGTGCTGCTGCATCCCACTGCCCTGCCGGGCACGCCGGTGTGCGGCACCTTCGGTTCGCACGCCCATGCCCTGATCGACCTCCTGGCCGATCAGGGCATCGCTGCCTGGCAACTACTGCCCCTGGCCCCCACCGACGGCACCGGCTCCCCCTACAGCTCCCCCAGCGGGTCGGCCCTCAATCCCTGGCTGCTGGATGCAGACGATCTGGTGACCCAGGGCTTTCTCGAGCCTGGCGATCTGGAGGCCCTGCCGAGCGATGGCTCCGAGCCGATGGCTGAGAGCTCCGCTGGAGCTCCCGGGCCGGCACCGCTCGACCTGAGCCTGGCCCCAGCCCGGGCGGCGGCCCTGGGTCGTCTGCTGGTCCAGCGCTGGGCCAGCCAGCCGCTGGACCAGAAACAGCGCTTTGGCCGCTGGCGCCGGCAGCAGCGTTCCTGGCTGCGGGACCACTGCCGTTTCATGGTGCTGCGGCGGCTGCAGGAGGGCCAGCCCTGGTGGAACTGGCCCGGCCCCCTGGCCCGCCGCCACAGCCGTGCCCTGCGGACCCTCGATCAACAACACGGCCCAGCCCTGCTGGAAGAGGGGTTGCTGCAGTGGCATCTGCAGCGTCAGTGGGATGGGCTGCAGCGCCATGCCCACCGCCGCGGCGTGCAGCTGATCGGTGATCTGCCCTTCTATGTGGCCCACGACAGCGCCGATGTCTGGCGTCACCGCTCCCTGTTCTCCCTCCAGTTCGACGGCAGCCTCGCCCAGCAGAGCGGTGTTCCGCCCGACTACTTCTCCGCCACCGGCCAGCTCTGGGGCACCCCGGTGTACCGCTGGAGCGCCCACTGGCTGGGGGGGTTCCGCTGGTGGCTGCGGCGCCTGGGTCGCCAGCTTCAGCTGTTCGACCGGCTGAGGCTGGATCACTTCCGGGCCCTGCAGGCCTACTGGAGCATCCCCGGCAGCGACACCACCGCCCAGAACGGCACCTGGCAGCCCTCCCCAGGCTGGCCCCTGCTGGCGCTGCTCTGGCTCGACTGCTGGCGGCGCGGCGGGTTGCTCCCCGATGGCCGGCTGCCCCTGATCGCCGAGGACCTGGGGGTGATCACGCCAGCGGTGGAGGCGCTGCGCGACAGCTTCGCCCTGCCCGGCATGAAGATCCTCCAGTTCGCCTTCGATGGCAACGCGGACAATCCCTACCTGCCGGCCAACTACCGCGGCAACCGCTGGGTGGTGTACACCGGCACCCACGACAACGCCACCAGCCGCAGCTGGTGGGATGGGCTCGATCAGGGCGGCCGCGACCGGGTCCGCGCGGTTGTCGGCGCTGACGTGACAGCGCCGGGCTGGCAACTGCTGGAGGCAGCCCTGGCCACCGAGGCCGAACTGGTGGTGGTGCCCTTGCAGGACCTGCTGGAACTGGACGACCGGGCCCGCTTCAACACCCCTGGAACCACCGGTGGGAACTGGTGCTGGCGCCTGAATCGATCGATCAGTGACCTGAAAGGTCCGCTGCTCGGTTTCGGCCGGCTGGCGGATCGCTACGGACGCTCCTCGCCGGTGGGTCCGGGAGGAGCGGGCTGAGCGACGGGAGTCTCCGGTCGTTTCGGGGCCGGGGGGGCGGCGATCACGGCCGGGTAGCGGAAGCGGCCAGCGGGATTGCCAGCCAGGGGGGGCAGCGGCGCCCCGTTCCAGCGCACCGCCCGTGCCGCGGCGGCCGGTTCGATCCGCAGCTCGAACGGCGGCAGGATCGGCAGGCTGAGCGTGCCGTTCACGCCCTCCAGACGCGTGTTTCCTCCCTGGGAGGGGGTGATCTCCACCTGGCTGGGGGCGGCCAGCTCCAGGCTCAGCACCCCGAGCGTCTCCGGGCTTCCCTTGGCCAGCTCCCGCCGCAGCTGGGGGAGCCCCTGACCTCTGGCCGTGAGCGTCAGGGGACGCAACTCCGGATGAATCGCCAGCAGCTGCGCGGCTGGATCCTGGGTCCGCACCTGTTCGGAACGGGGCAGGGGGGAAATCGGCCGCGAGCTCAGCAACCCCTCGGCGGCGAGGCGCTGCTGCTGCAGGTTCACCGCGTACACCAGGCCCAGGGTGAGCAGGCCGTAGAGCACCGTGCCCTGCCAGGTGGTGAAGACATCGATCGAGCCGGGGGTGAAGCGCTGCAGCAGCATCCGGCGACTGGAAGGCCGGGCCTCGTTCACCGGCGCAGGCAGGGCCGCATCGAGACTCCCGGGGGGGAGTGCCAGGTATCGCTCAATCAGCGGCAGCATGGTGCGTAGGTAGGTCACCTCCGGCAGGCGGTCACGCCAGCCGCGCTCGAGCGCCTCCAGCACAGGGGTGCTGATGCGGGTTTCCTGGGCGAGTTCCCGCAGGTTGAGGCCGCGGGCCTCGCGCTGCTCCCGCAGCTGCCGTCCGGCCAGCAGCAGCGGATCCTGTTCGACCCCGCTGGGACCGCCGGTCGGGGATTCGGGCCGGGAACGCCGGAGCCAGCCCAACAGGCGCCGCGGCACGGAGCGCGTCGAGGGCTTACCGGGGCGGAGGTTCACGCAGACGCGACCAGAGCTTCCCATTCTTGTGGGTCGAGCTCGCGCCACTGGCCTTCCGCCAGATCACCGAGTGTGAGATCACCGATCGCCGTGCGTTGGAGATCCAGCACGGGATGGCCGAGGCGTTCGCCGGTCCGGCGGATCTGGCGGTTGCGCCCCTCACGCATCTCGAGCTCCAGAAGGCAGCTCTCGCGGCCCTGGCGCAGCACCCGCAGCCCCACCGGCGCGCTGGGCCGTCCGTCGAGCGGAACCCCGGCCTGCCAGCGGCGCAGGGTCGCGGCATCCGGGCGTCCGGCCACCCGCACCCGATAGGTCTTGCGGTGGCCATAACGGGGGTGGGTGAGCCGCAGGGTGAAGCTGCCGTCGTTGCTGAGCAGCAGGGCGCCGCGGCTGTCGGCATCGAGACGGCCCACCGGATGCAGGCCATCGCCTTGACGCCAGGCCAGGGGCAGCAGGTCCATCACGGTGGTGCGCCCGTGGGGATCGTGACAACTGCAGAGCACCCCCACGGGTTTGTTGAGCAGCAGAACCCGCGCCGGCAGCCGCTCGCCAAGACGATGGCCATCCAGCTCGACCCGGTCCAGCTGCGGGTCAGCCCGCTCGCCCAGCTCCGCCACGACGCCATTGACCCGCACGCGACCCTGGCGCAGCCAGTCTTCGGCCCGGCGGCGCGACCCCAGACCAGCGGCGGCGATCAGTTTCTGCAACCGTTCGGCGGCCATGGCAAGGGGTGAGCGGCCCTGCGCCCATTGTCCTGCGCGCAAGGCGGAACGATTCCGGAATTTGATGGTAGGTTTACGAAACAGGCAAGTTTCCTAACTCCGCCACCCCATGCCTTCCCTCTCCCTGGTTGCCACCGCCGGCTCCGCCACGGGGCCCCACGGCGATCTGGTGCGCTCCTACCTGCGCGACATCGGCCGGGTACCACTGCTCACCCACGAGCAGGAGATCACCCTCGGCCGTCAGGTCCAGGAGCTGATGGCCCTCGAAGAACTCCGCGAGGAACTCACCCTGCGTTGCGGCGGCCAGCCGCCCAGTGAGGAGCAGCTGGCCGTTGAAGCCAGTCTCACGGTGGCCCTGCTCAAGCGCCGGCTCGCCAACGGCCGCCGCGCCAAGGAGCGGATGGTGGCCGCCAACCTGCGGCTGGTGGTGAGTGTGGCGAAGAAGTACACCAAGCGGAACATGGAACTGCTGGATCTGATCCAGGAGGGCACGATCGGCCTGGTGCGGGGCGTGGAGAAATTCGATCCCACCCGCGGCTACAAGTTCTCCACCTACGCCTACTGGTGGATCCGCCAGGGGATCACCCGGGCGATCGCCGAAAAGAGCCGCACGATCCGCCTGCCGATCCACATCACCGAGACCCTCAACAAGCTCAAGAAGGGGCAACGGGAGCTCAGCCAGGAGCTGGGCCGCACCCCCACCGTCACCGAGCTGGCGGTGTTTGTCGAACTGCCGGAAGACGAGGTCAAGGAGCTGCTCTGCCGGGCCCGCCAGCCGGTCAGCCTGGAAACCAAGGTGGGCGACAGTGAGGACACCGAACTGCTCGACCTGCTGGCCGGCGATGGCGTGCTGCCCGAGGAGCTGGTCGATGGCGAGTGCCTGCGCGGCGATCTGAGCTCCCTGCTGGAGCAGTTGCCGGAACTGCAGGGACGGGTGTTGAAGATGCGGTTCGGCATCGACGGCAACGAGCCGATGAGCCTCACCCTGATCGCCAAGACCCTCGGCATGAGCCGCGACAAAACCCGCAACATCGAGCGGCGCGCTCTGGAGGGGATCCGTTCCCGCTCCGAGCTGCTGCAGGGATACCTGGTGGCCTGATCGATTCCTCAGACCAGCTGGATGTCGAAGCACTGGACCTCAAAGAACAGATCTTCGAAGAACTGGATTTCAGAAAAGTGAATGGAGAACAATCCCGACTCAGAAAAACTGGTCGAAGTTGTCAAAGTCCACGGCTTTGAAGCTGCCGTTCTCCACCTGTTCCATCAGGCGCTCCAACTGCACCCACAGGGCTCCCGCCGTCAGCATCGACAGCACGAACGACACCAAAAGGGCGGCACCGGAGGAGAATCCGAACACCTGCAGGCTGCCGCCGATGAACAGGGTCACGCCGATCACCAGGCCGGTGTACGGCAGCGTGATTTCCCACTGGCCCAGCGGCAGGAGTTTGAGGCGGTCCTGCTTCCAGCCATCAAGGCGATTCTGCACAAGCCGGGCGAAGGTGAGCCCGCACAGCACCGCGATCGCCAGACCGGCACCCGCCAGCAGGTACGGAGGCTGCACCAGGGTGGCGTACTCCAGGAAGATGTCATCGGCATCGAGGTCGCCGAACAGGCCACTGGCGGCATCCAGAGCCGCTTCCGACAGATTCACCGGGGCCGGATCTGGGGCGCCACTCGGCGAACCGAAGCTGCCGCCCAGCACCGCAACGGCAGAACAGAGAGAGGATGGGCCGCTGGCGAGGAAGCTCACGGAATCGGTCGGACGGTGCCGCGACCCTAGAACTGGGTCTGATCAGGCTGCGGCGGCCAGGGGATTGAACCGGGCGAGCACCCCGCTGGCCAGCTTGCGGGCCGAGAAGGTGCGGCGCATCAGGCCCAGCAGGGCCCGCAGGTCTTCGGTGTGGAGCCGGTCGTTCCGCACCAGGGTGAGCAGCAGACGCTGGCGCAGGCTGCTGCCGCCAGGACCGAGCAGGAGCCGCAGGCCATCGGTGGCCACCGGCAGCAGATCCGGGCTGGTCTGATCCCCTTCCACCACCTGCAGCAGATTTTCGAGCCGCTCGATGCGCAGGCGGCCATCGCGATCGAAGATCACCTCCAGCAGCTTCTCGCGCATCTCGGCGGTGTCCCCCGCCAGCAGGCGCCGGGCGACGTAGGGATAGGCGACCCGGATGATCTTGAAGCTGGGGTCCAGCCGCAGCGCCAGACCTTCCTGGCTCACCACGGCACGGATGATCAGGGCGAAGCGGGCCGGCACGCGGAAGGGGTAGTCGAACATCAGCTCCGAGAAGCGATCCGTGATCGCCTTGAAGTTGAAGCTGCCCACATTTTCGCCCAGTGCCCCGCCCAGCACCTCCTCCAGTGCCGGCAGGATCGGGGTCAGGTCGGCATTGGGATTGAGGAAGCCGAGATCGATGAAGTCCTGGGCCAGGGCGGCGAAGTCACGGTTGATCAGGTGCACCACCGCACCGGTGAGGGTGAGGCGATCGGCATCACTGATCGAGTCCATCATGCCGAAATCCACATAGGCCATATGGCCCATGGCTCCGGTCTTGCCAGGCAGCGCAAACAGATTGCCCGGATGGGGATCGGCGTGGAAATAGCCGAACTCGAGCAGTTGCTGCAGGCCGGAAATCACGCCGGTGCGGATCAGGGCGGCGGGATCGAGATGGCGCGCCTCCAGCTCCTGCCGGTTCTGAAGCTTCACCCCATTGATCCACTGGGTCGTGAGCACATGACGGCTGGAGAGCTGCCGGTACACCCGCGGAACGATCACCTCCGGGTGGTCAGCGAACAGAGCAGCGAATCGCTCGGCATTATCAGCCTCGCAGTGGTAGTCGATCTCTTCAAACAGGGTGCGGCCGAATTCATCGATGATCTCAGCCAATCCGAAGCCGAGGTTGAGCGGCAGGATCGGGGCTGCCGCCACGCCAAGCAGTCGGATGATCGCCAGATCGCGGCGCAGGATGTAAGGAAGGTTGGGTCGCTGCACCTTCACAGCCACCCAGTGGCCATCGGCCAGCCGGGCCCTGTACACCTGGCCGAGGCTGGCCGCGGCCATGGGGTAATGGGGGAACTCCTCGAACAGCTGTTCCACCGGAGCGCCCAGCTCGGCCTCGATCAGCGCCAGGGCGGTCTCGTGATCGAAGGGGGGAAGGTTGTCCTGCAGCTGGGTGAGCTGCTCCAGCCAGTCGCGCCGCACCAGGTCGGGACGGGTGGAGAGCGCCTGGCCCACCTTGATGAAGCAGGGGCCCAGGTTGGTGAGGGTGGTGAGAATGCGCCGGGCCAGACGCTGCTGCACAGCCCGATCGCGGCTGTTGCCCTGCACGACCAGCACCAGGGCCAGGCCACCCAGCTGGCTCAGCACCACCACCAGCCGGGCGATCAGCAGCCAGGGGCGACGCAGCAGCCAGCGGCGGTCAGCGCTGGCGTCGTAAGAGGGCACCAGCTCCTCGACGGGAGCCTGGGTCTGGGCAAAGGACGCAGTGATGGCGGCGGCTCCTGGGTCTTGGCCCTTGGGAAGAGGAAACTCTAGGAATGTCTGCCCAGGGACCTGCGATCCAGTGACCCTGCTTCCCGACCTGCCCTGGTTCCGACCGCAGTCCAGTCCGGCGGCACCGCTGCTGGCGGCCCTGCGGGCGGGTCGCGGCGAACTGGCCTTGCATCTGCCGGCCCATGGCCGCGGCCGGGGCCTGGCTCCGGAGCTGCGCCA
>NZ_JAYGIC010000165.1:0-7243 GCF_034931105.1 Synechococcus sp. CCY9201
GCCATCGGCGTCACCGCCGCCGCGGCCATGGCCGTATCCGTGAGGATCGCCGTTCCGGCCGACAGGGCCGCCAGGCCCGCTTCGCAGGCCCCCGTGCTGAAGCGCAGCAGGGGCGCCAGCGCCGGATCGCCGCTGCTGTGCACCAGCCGTTCGAGCACCTCCTGCTCCACGCCGCGGAAACCCGTCTCCCCCAACCAGGCGTGGATGCGGCGCAGGCTTTCGGTGAAGATCGGATGGTCGAAACCGGCCGCCGATCCAGGGCTGCCCTCCGCTTCCCTTTCGTTTCCCCTGTCGTTCTCCAGCCCCTGCCGCTCCATCCGGCCGCGCCGCACCGATGCCGATCCATCTCTACTGGGGCGACGATGAAGCCGCCCGCCAGCGGGCCGTGGAGGCCCTGGTGACTGAGCTGGTGGATCCGGCCTGGGCTTCGATCAACCTCAGCCGCCTCGATGGCAACGACTCCGGCCAGGCCGCCCGGGCCCTGGAAGACGCACGCACCCCGCCCTTCGGCAGCGGAGCGCGGCTGGTGGTGCTGCAGCGCAGCCCCTTCACCAGCCAGTGTCCGGCGGAGCTGGCGGCCCAGATGGAGGCCTGCCTGGAGCTGGTGCCCGAGACCTGCCACCTGCTGCTGGTGAGCAGCAACAAACCCGACGCCCGCCTGCGCCTCACCAAGGCCCTCAAGGCGGTGGCCCGGGAACGGAGCTTCACCCTGCCGGCCGCCTGGGACGGGGCCGGCCAGCTGGATCTGGTGACACGCACGGCCCAGGAACTCGGCCTGAGCCTGGAGCCGGCCGCCGCCGAGGCCCTGTGCGAGGCGATCGGCAGCGACAGCGCCCGGCTGGCCAGTGAGCTGGAAAAGCTGGCGCTCTATGCCGGTGCCGCCCCGGGATCCTCAGCGGCGACACCCACAGCCCGCCCGATCAACGTCGCCGCGGTGCAGGCCCTGATCGGCAGCCATGCCACCACCAGCCTGGCCGTGGGCGACGCCCTGCTGGCGGGGCGTCCCGCCGACGCCATCGCCCTGGTGGACAACCTGCTGGAGGTGAACGAACCCGCTCTGCGGATCGTGGCGGCGCTCACCAGTCAGATCCGGGGCTGGCTGTGGGTGAGCCTGCTGGACAAAACGGGCGAGACCGACGTGGCGACCATCGCCAAGGCCGCCGGCATCGGCAACCCCAAGCGGATCTACGTGATGCGCAAACAGCTCCGCGGCCGCGGCCCGGGGCCGCTGCTGAAGCTGCTCAGCCAGCTGCTGGAGGTGGAGGCCGCCCTGAAGCGGGGCGCAACGCCGGGCGATGCCTTCCGCGACGGCTTTCTGCTCGCCGGGGGCATCGCCCTTGACCATGCGGGCCGATAATCGCCCGTTCCCGCCGCGTCCGACTCGCCGATGGCCCTGCTCGTCCAGAAGTTCGGGGGCACCTCGGTGGCCGACGTGGAGCGGATCCGGGCCGTGGCCCGGCGGGTGGCCGTCTGCCGCGAGGAGGGCCACGACCTGGTGGTGGTGGTCTCGGCGATGGGCCACACCACCGACGAACTGACCAGCCTGGCCCGGGCCATCAGCAGCGATCCGCCCCAGCGCGAGATGGACATGCTGCTGTCCACAGGCGAACAGGTCTCGATCGCCCTGCTCTCGATGGCTCTGCACGCCGAAGGGGTGCCGGCCGTCTCGATGACCGGCACCCAGGCGGGGATCATCACCGAGTCGTCCCACGGGCGGGCCCGCATCCTCGAGATCCGCACCGAGCGGCTGCAGCGGCTGCTGGCCGATGGCCAGGTGGTGGTGGTGGCCGGCTTCCAGGGCACCAGCAGCGGCCGGGCCGGCACCCCCGAGATCACCACCCTGGGCCGGGGCGGCTCCGATACCTCGGCCGTGGCCCTGGCCGCCGCCCTCGGGGCCGCCGCCTGCGAGATCTACACCGATGTTCCCGGCGTGCTCACCACCGATCCCCGCAAGGTGGCCGACGCCCAGCTGATGGACACGGTCACCTGCGACGAGATGCTGGAGCTGGCCAGCCTCGGCGCGGCGGTGCTGCATCCGCGGGCGGTGGAGATCGCCCGCAACTACGGCATGCCCCTGGTGGTCCGCTCCAGCTGGAGCGACGCCCCCGGCACCCGCCTGACCAGCGGCGCCCCCCGGTCGATCGGCAGCGAAGGCCTGGAGCTGGGCAAGCCGGTGGACGCGGCGGAGCTGCAGGTCGATCAGGCCGTGCTGGCCCTGGCCCATGTGCCCGACTGCCCCGGCGTGGCCGCCCAGCTGTTCGAGGCGCTGGGGGCCGCGGGGCTGAACGTCGACCTGATCGTGCAGGCCACCCACGAGGGCGCCAGCAACGACATCGCCTTCACCCTGCACCAATCCGAGATGGAGGCGGCCCGCGCGGTCTGTGAGCAGGTGCTGGCGGCCATGGGAGCTGGGGCGGCCCTGCTCAGCGCCGAAGGCGGCATGGCGAAGCTCAGCATCGCCGGGGCCGGCATCATGGGTCGCCCCGGGGTGGCCGCCCGCCTGTTCGACACCCTCGCCCGCGACGGCATCAACCTGCGGCTGATCGCCACCAGCGAGGTGAAGGTGAGCTGCCTGGTGGAGGGTCCCCAGGGCAGCAAGGCGCTGCGGTCTGCGGCCCAGGCCTTTGAGCTGGGCGAGCAACAGCTGCGCCACGATCCGCCGCCCTGCCATCTGGGCGATCCGGCCGTCCGCGGCGTGGCCCTCGATCGCGATCAGGCCCAGGTGGCGGTGCGGCAGGTGCCGGACCGGCCCGGCACTGCCGCCGCGATCTGCCGCGCCCTGGCCGACAACGGCATCAGCCTCGACGCCATCGTGCAGTCGGAGCGCACCCACGGCAGCCCCGGCCACCTCAGCCGCGACATGAGCTTCATCCTGCGCAAGGGTGACCTGGTCCAGGCGGAACGGGCCCTGGCGCAGCTGCTGAAGCAATGGCCCGGCACCCGCTTCGAGGAAGGTCCGGCGATCGCCCGGGTGAGTGCGGTGGGTGCGGGCATGCCCTGCACCGCCGGCACCGCCGCCCGCATGTTCCGCAGCCTGGCCGATGCCGGCATCAACATCGAGCTGATCGCCACCAGCGAAATCCGCACCAGTTGCGTGGTGGCGGAGGCCGATGGCGTGGCGGCCCTGCGGGTGGTCCATGGCGCCTTCGGCCTGGGCGGCGGCGTGCAGCACCGGGCCGAAGGCAGTGAAGCCCCGGCCTGAGCGGCCTCAGCGCCGCACCAGAAACGGCAACGCGATCAGCAGCAGCCCCACGATCAGCTGGGGCAGCACGCCGGGCAGGAAAAAGGGCACGATCATCAGCAGGATGCCGCTCACCAGAGGGACCAGCGCATCCTGCTTACGGCCATACAGCACGAAGGCCATGCCCACGAAGCCGAGCATGAGGCTGAACATCAGCTCGGCGGGGCTTGGCATCAGGCCCTGCCCACCAGCTTCTGGCGCAGCTGCTTGATCCGATCGCGGAGATTGGCGGCCTCCTCGAACTCGAGGTTCTTGGCCGCCGCCTTCATCTTGTCCTCCAGCTGGGTGATCAGTTCCGGGAGCGATTCCAGCGGCACCGCATTGTTCTCAGCCTGCTCAGTCGCCTCTTCAAGCTGTTCATCACTCAACCGGCGGGAGACCTCCAGGAAGGCGAGGATGGCATTGCCAGCCCGCTTTCCAGCCGGGGTGGGGGTGATGCCGTTGGCCGCGTTGTAGGCCTGCTGGATGGCGCGGCGGCGCTCGGTTTCTGAGATCGCCTTCTCCATGCTCTCGGTGAGGTTGTCGGCATAGAGCAGTGCCACCCCTTCCACATGGCGGGCCGCCCGCCCGATCGTCTGGATCAAGGAGCGTTCGGCTCGCAGGAAGCCTTCCTTGTCGGCATCGAGAATCGCCACCAGCGACACCTCCGGCAGATCGAGGCCTTCGCGCAGCAGGTTCACCCCCACCAGCACGTCGTACACCCCGTTGCGCAGGTCCTGGATGATCTCGATCCGCTCGATCGAGTGAATCTCGGAGTGCAGATAGCGCACCCGCACGCCGTTCTCGGCCAGGTAGTCGCTGAGGTCTTCCGCCATCCGCTTGGTGAGGGTGGTGATCAGCACCCGCTCCTGCTTCTCGGCCCGGACGCGGATTTCCCCCAGCAGGTCGTCCACCTGCCCCTCGGTGGGACGCACCTCCACGATCGGGTCGAGCACGCCGGTGGGGCGAATCACCTGCTGCACCACCTGATCCTGGCTCTGGGCCAGCTCCCAGCTGCCTGGTGTGGCACTCACGAAGATCGTCTGCTGCGCCTTCTGCCAGAACTCCTCCCCCTTGAGCGGGCGGTTGTCGGCGGCGCTGGGCAGGCGGAACCCATGCTCGATCAACACACTCTTGCGGCTCTGATCGCCGTTGTACATGGCCTGCAGCTGGGAGCAGGTGACGTGACTTTCGTCCACCACCAGCAGCCAGTCGTCCGGGAAGTAATCGATCAGGCACTCCGGCGGCGTGCCGGCCGGCCGGCCGGCCAGGTGACGGGCGTAGTTCTCGACGCCGTTGCAGTAGCCCACCTGCTCCAGCATCTCGAGGTCGTAGGTGGTGCGCTGCTCAAGGCGCTGGGCCTCCAGCAAGCGGCCCTGGCTGTTGAGCAGGTCAAGCCGCTGGCGCAGCTCGGCGCGGATCTCGCCAATGGCTTCGGCCAGGCGCTCCTTCGGCGTCACGAAGTGCTTGGCCGGATAGATGTTGATGGTTTCAAGACTCTGAAGAATCTCGCCGGTGGTGGGATCGACGTAGCGGATCGCCTCCACTTCATCGCCGAACAGCTCCACCCGCACCAGGCGATCTTCATAGGCGGGGCCGATCTCAAGAACATCGCCGCGAACACGGAAGCGACCGCGGGAGATCTCCAGATCGTTGCGGGAGTACTGATTGTTGACCAGCTCCCGCAGCGAAGCGCGGAGATTGAGCGTGTCGCCCACCTGAAACTTCACCGCCGCCTTGAGGTACTCCGATGGAATGCCCAGGCCGTAGATGCAGCTGATCGAGGCCACCACGATCACATCGCGGCGCTCGAACAAGGAACGGGTGGCCGAGTGGCGCAGCATGTCGATCTCCTCGTTGATCGACGCCGTTTTGGCGATGTAGGTATCGCTGACCGGCACGTAGGCCTCTGGCTGGTAATAGTCGTAATAGGAGATGAAGTATTCGACGGCGTTCGTCGGGAAAAATTCGCGCAGTTCATTGCAGAGCTGCGCCGCCAGCGTCTTGTTGTGGGCCAGCACCAGAGCAGGCCGCCCGGTGCGGGCGATCACATTGGCGATCGTGAAGGTCTTGCCGGTGCCGGTGGCTCCCAGCAGGGTCTGATAACGCTCACCACCTTCAACCCCGCCCACGAGGGCCTCGATGGCGGTGGGCTGGTCGCCCTTGGGCTCGTAGGGAGCGTGCAGCTGAAAGGCCATCGGGCCATTCTCACGGTTGTGGCCGATCAGTGCTGCCCGCCCGGCTACGGGTTGCCGGCCTCAGCCCCGCTCCAGACCGAACACCCTCAGAACCGCGCCGGTGAGCAACGTGTAGACCAACGCTCCCAGCACGGCACTGACCAGGCCGTTGCGCAGCCGGAACTCCGGGATCAGAGAGGCCGCCAGGGCAAACAGCGCCACGGTGATCAGGCCGTCGAACAGCCAGCTGATCGGCGCGATCAGCCCGCCCAGGCTGGTGATCACCCAGAGGGGTGCCAGCAGCAACTTCAGCAGCGGCGCCAGCAGCGCCCCCAGCAGGCTGATCACGATCACAGCCAGCACCGCCGCGCCGAAGCTCTGCATCTCCACCCCCAGGGGCAACTGGGCAACGATCAGCAGCACCACGGCCCGGATCGGCCACTGCAATAGCCAGGCCAGTGAACCCATCGATCCTTCGACGCAGGGAATGCCATGAGGCTAAACAAGGCCCCAGCAAGGCGCTAGGCAAGCTGCTGGCACAGCAGCTTGCCTAGCCAAACAGTCGGCGCCAGCCAAACAGTCGGCGCCTGACAGGGTGCCTGCGATTCAGCGATCAGCTGGCACAGCGTTCGTCGCAGCTGCTGCCAGAGCCACCGGCGCCAGGGCATCGCGCAGACCGCGCACCACCGCCACCATCGCCAGTTCATCGTCAAGCCGGTTCACGGCGGAGCCCACACCCACGCCGGCGGCACCGGCGGCGATGGCCAGCGGCAGGGTGACAGCGGAGAGGCCGGAGGCGCAGAGCACCGGCACGGTCACGGCTCGGCTGAGGGCATGGGCGGCCGCCAGGGTGGGCGCCGCCTTCTCGATCAGGCCGAGACTGCCGGGGCTGAACGGCCGGGCACTGGTGCCGCCTTCGGTCTGGATCAGATCGGCGCCGCCGGCGACCAGATCGATGGCGAGCTGCTCCTGCTGATCCAGGGGCAGCACGTGGGGCACGGTCACCGAGAGCACCCCATCGCCGAGCAGCTCGCGGCTGCGGCGGGTGAGCGCCAGCACGTCCTCGGCCCCGAAGATGCGGCCCTGGGGGTAGAAGCTGTCGTAGTTGCCGATCTCCACCATGGCGGCGCCAGCGGCCACCGCTGCGGGGAACAGCTCGGGATCCACCGCAGACACGCAGATCGGCAGACCCGAGGCGGCGGCCGCCAGGGTCACCAGCTCCGGATCACAGGCCACATCGATCAGGTCGGCGCCACCGGCACTGGCGGCTCGGCTGATCCGCTGCACGGCAGCGGCATCAAAGTTGGAGAGACCGGCGATCACCTTCAGGGCCCGGCGCTCGGCGATGGCGCGCTGCAGGGAGCTGGGCAGGCTGGACAGACGCGACATCGGCGGCGCAGAGAGCTGGATTCGTGATTCTCCCATCTGAAACCGTGAACTCCCACGAAGCGCCAGCTGGGGCCCCGGCCAAGGCCCAGCCGCACTGGAGCGCTGACCATCTGCGCCTGCACCAGCTGCTGCGTCAGCAACCCCAGCTGCTGCCCGCCGGCGCACCCCTGCTGCTGGCCGTCTCCGGCGGGCAGGATTCGATGGCGATGACGGGCCTGCTGCTGGATCTGACACGCCTGCATGGCTGGTCGCTGCAGCTCTGGCATGGCGACCATGGCTGGCGGCCGGAATCGGGCCAGCAGGCCGCCGAACTGGCCCAGTGGGCCCAGCAGCACGGGCTGGCGCTGCAGATCGATCGCGCCGAAGCGCTGGCGCCCAACGAAGCAGCGGCGCGGCACTGGCGGTACACGCGGCTGGCCCGCTGGGCCGAGCGGCTGGGTTGCCAGCGGGTGGTGAC
>NZ_JAYGIC010000166.1:0-6033 GCF_034931105.1 Synechococcus sp. CCY9201
CCCGGCGCCGTGGCGGCGGTGAGCGTGGACCTGGCCGATCTTGATCTGCGCTGGCTGCGGGCCAGCCATTTCGAGGGGCAGGGCAGTGCCCTGCTGGTGGCGCTGGCGGCACCGGTCCCCCTGCTCAGCGAGGCCGTCGCCCGCCGCGCCGCCGCGCCCCATGAACAGTTGGAGGCACCGGTGCTGGATCTGTCGATCCCGCGGCGAATCAAGCCCAGCTTCGGCGGGGTGCCCTATGCCCAGCTGCTGGCGGGTCGGGTGCAGGTCAGTGGCCGATCGCTGCGCTGCGCTCCGGCCCACAGCATCCGCCTGGCGGCCGAGATCGCCGAGGAGCTGGTGCAACGCCTGCAGGAGGGACGTTTCCCCCTGAGACTGCCCCTGCAGCCCCTGACGGAGAGAGCAGCCCTGCTTCCCCTTGATCCCTGAAGGGTGTCCCATGACGCCGGGAGACCACGCCTGCCTCAAGCCAGAGGCCCGCTGAAGCCTGTGGCCTGAAGGCCCTCGTGGAACGCCTGAGAGTTCATCTCCAGGGATCTCCATCTCAAGGCCTCCCGCCTGGAACGCATGGAAAGGTCGCCGTAAGCTCCGCTCCAGCCCTGCCTGGACCCATGGTCGACAGTTCCAGCCCGATGCCGTCCGCCGAGGATGCCGGCCTGCCCACCCCCCCGGCTCCTGCCGTGGAGGCTGCGCAGGCCCCGGAAGTCACCACACCGGCAACGGACAGTGACTCGCCGCTGGCCGCCACCTTGACGGTGCCTCCTCTGGAGGGAGATGCCGGGGAGGGTGGCGAATGGCAGTTGCTGGTTTCGAAGCTGCAGGACTGGTTCGCCAGTGGCGCCGTGCAGGAGCTCTGGCAGCAGCTGCGCTCCCCGCTGATCGCCCTAGCGGTGCTGATCGGAGTGGTGATGCTCCTGAAGGTTTACGCCGGCGTGATCGGGGCGATGCAGAGCCTGCCCCTGCTGCCCGGGCTGCTGGAGCTGGTGGGGGTGATCTGGCTCAGCCGCTTCGCTGTGACCAAGCTGGTTTACAGCAAGGATCGTGAGGCCCTGCTGCAGGACTGGAGCAGGCGCTGGGAATCCTTTCGCGGCAGGGGCTGAGTCGGCGCCGTGATGTGACGGCTTGTTGATAGTTTGTCTCGATTGCGTCAGTCTCCGGTGAACATCCAGCTCGGTCGATCCCGCACCGTCCGCCGTGCCTACGGCATCGATGAGATCGCCCTGGTGCCCGGTGGCCGCACTGTCGATCCGGCGGTGACCGACAGCAGCTGGACCCTGGGTGGCATCGATCGGGAGATCCCGATCATCGCCAGCGCCATGGATGGGGTGGTGGACGTGGATATGGCCGTGGAGCTCACCAGGCAAGGGGCCCTGGGGGTGCTGAACCTGGAGGGGGTGCAGTGCCGCTACGACGACCCCAACCCCGTGCTGGATCGCATCGCCGCCGTGGGCAAGGACGACTTCGTGCTGCTGATGCAGGAGCTCTACAGCCAGCCGGTCCGGGAGGATCTGATTCGCCAGCGGATCGCTGAGATCAAGGCCAAGGGTGGCATTGCCGCGGTGAGCGCCACCCCCGTGGCTGCCCTGAAGTTCGGCAAGGCGATCGCCGAGGCCGGTGCGGACCTGTTCTTCGTCCAGGCCACGGTGGTGAGCACCGAGCACATCGGCCCTGAAGGCCAGGAAACCCTGGATCTGGCCACCCTCTGCCGCGACTTCGGCGTGCCGGTGGTGATCGGCAACTGCGTCACCTACGAGGTGGCCCTGCAGCTGATGCGTGCCGGCGCCGCCGGCGTGATGGTGGGAATCGGCCCCGGTGCCGCCTGCACCTCGCGCGGCGTGCTGGGTATCGGCATCCCCCAGGCCACCGCAGTGGCCGACTGCGCAGCCGCCCGCGACGACTATCAGAAAGAGAGCGGCCGTTACGTACCGATCGTGGCGGATGGTGGCATCGTCACCGGCGGCGACATCTGCAAGTGCCTGGCCTGCGGCGCCGACGCCGTGATGATCGGCTCGCCGATCGCCCGTGCCGCCGAAGCCCCGGGCCGCGGCTTCCACTGGGGTATGGCCACCCCCAGCCCCGTGCTGCCCAGGGGCACCCGCATCAAGGTGGGCACCACCGGCAGCCTCGAGAAGATCCTGCGTGGCCCCGCTGGCCTCGATGACGGCACCCAGAATCTGCTGGGCTGCATCCGCACCTCCATGGGCACCCTGGGAGCCCGCACCATCCAGGACATGCAGCAGGTGGAGGTGGTGGTCGCTCCGTCGCTGCTCACCGAAGGGAAGGTGTATCAGAAGGCCCAGCAGTTGGGCATGGGCAAGTGATTCCGGGCCTGTCGCAAGCTGAGATTCAGTTCGGGCGCCGGCGAGACGGGCGTTAATCTCAAGGCGTGGGGGCTACGGCTCGCACACTCCTCACACCCCCCGGCCCGGCGCGTCCGGGCTTTTTGTCTTCCTGGCCCCTGGGTCGTGTCCCATCAAGCCGTGCAACGCTTCGACGGGAGCTGTCTGGAGGATTCAGGGGCCGTTGCTAGATTCGAATCACCCTGATCCCAGTAAAGGATGTCCAGCGCTGCAGCCGTCACCGACGCCTCCTTTGAGCAAGACGTGCTCAAGAGCGACGTGCCTGTGCTGGTGGATTTCTGGGCTCCCTGGTGCGGCCCCTGCCGGATGGTGGCGCCGATCGTCGATGAAATTGCCAAGGAATTCGAGGGCAAGATCAAGGTGTTCAAGCTCAACACCGACGAGAACCCCAATGTCGCCAGTCAGTACGGCATCCGTTCCATCCCTACCCTGATGGTGTTCAAGGGCGGCAACAAGGTTGACACCGTCGTTGGAGCCGTTCCCAAGACCACCCTTTCCGGAACGATTTCCAAGTACCTCTGACTCCCTCTCTTTCCGCCCTCGACGGCTTTGGTCAGAGCCCCCTGCAGGTGCTGGGCAACCTGCTCCAGGGGCATCCACAACGCCGTCAGATCGAACGCACCATCGTCACGCTGCTGGAGATCGCCCGCAGCAGTGACGACACCAGTGAATGGCGCCTGATCAACGGCGCCATGGCGGATATCCGTGATGGACTCGCGGTGTTCCAGCCCCACCGCCAGACCCGCAAGGTGACGGTGTTCGGCTCGGCCCGCACGTCCCCCGAGGATCCCTCCTACCAGCTGGCCATGGAGCTGGCTGCGGCAGCGGTGGCCCAGGGCTTCGAGGTGATGACCGGAGCCGGTGGCGGCGTCATGGAGGCGGCCAACCAGGGAGCCGGTTGTGAGAACAGCATCGGCCTCAACGTGGATCTGCCGTTTGAACAGCACGCCAACCGCTATGTGAGTGGCTGCGACGGGCGGCTGCTTCACTTTCGCTACTTTTTCACCCGCAAACTGTTCTTCCTGCGGGAAAGTGATGCCTTGGTGGTGATGCCGGGCGGGTTCGGCACCTTCGATGAGCTGTTCGAGTCCCTGACCCTGATTCAGACCGGTCGCACTCCGCCGATCCCTCTGGTTCTGCTGGCGCCGGACGGGGACCGCTTCTGGGAGGTGTGGCAGGACGACATCCGCCGCAGCCTGGTGGATCGTGGCCTCATCTCACCGGAAGACACCTCGCTGCTGCGGGAAGCGCGCACGGCCCACGAGGCGATCGCCCAGATCTGCCGGTTCTACCGCGTTTATCACGGCACCAATCTGGGCGAAGACCGCCTCGAACTGCTGATGCACGTTCCCGTCCCGATCGCGCTGCTGGCCGAGCTCAACCGCGAGTTCGAGCAGCTGGTGAAGGAGGGCACCATCAGTGCCGGTGAAAGCTGCGATGAGAACGGCATCCTGCGGCCCTGCCTCCGCTTCCAGCTCGACAAGCGCCGCATCGGCCAGCTGTATCAGCTGATCGACCGGCTCAACGGGCTCGATCTGGCCCCCTGCCCTGCCCTGGAGCAGCCCGGTGTGCGTCTGGTGGAGGCGACCCTGTGATCCGGCTCGGCCTGCTCGACTACGGCATGGGCAACCTCCACTCGGTGCAGCGGGCCTTCGAGCGTCTCGGCGCTGCGGTGGTGCCGATCCACACCGCCGCTCAGATCGAGGGTGTGCAGGCCCTGGTGCTGCCGGGAGTGGGGGCGTTTGATCCAGCCATGGACCGCCTGGAGCAGTCGGGCTTGATCCCGGCGATTGCCGCATGGTGTGGAGCTGGTCGGCCCCTGCTCGGCATCTGCCTGGGGCTGCAGCTTCTCTTCGAGGCCAGCGACGAAGGCCAACGCCCCGGGCTGGGATTGCTGGCCGGGCGTGTCAGCGCTCTGCCTCGGCTGCCGGGTCATCCGATCCCGCACATGGGATGGGCACCGTTGCTGCCAGCCCAGGCCAGTGCGCTGCTCCCCGATGGGCTACCGCCGCAGTGGGTCTATTTCGTGCACTCCTACGCCGCGGAACCGCTGGACCCGGCCTGCATCACCGCCCAGGTGGATTTCGGTGGAGTGCCGCTCACCGCGGCGGTCTGGCAGGAGCGGATCGCGGCCTGTCAGTTCCATCCAGAAAAATCGGGCCCGGTGGGCGAGGCGATGCTGCGCCGCTGGCTGGAGTGGCTCGCCCAGCTGCCAGCCTGAGAGGAGCCTCGTGAGCCTGCGTCTCAGCGGTGGCCGCACCTTGCTCAGCCCGCCGGGCCATGGGGCCCGCCCCACCCCGGCCCGGGTGCGCGAAGCGGTGATGAACATGCTGTGCCGCGATCTGCCGGATGCGACCTGGCTGGATCTGTTCAGCGGCAGCGGTGCCATGGGCTGTGAAGCCCTGCAGCGTGGAGCCGCCGTGGTGGTGGCAGTGGACAAGGATCGCCGCCATGCCGCCATCAGCCGCAGCAACCTCGAAGCTGTGGCCGGTGTGACGGCTGCCACCCGCTGGACCCCCGAACGGACCACGGTTTCAGATCCCTGCCTGACGGAGTCTCCGTTGACGAGCCCTTCGTTGACAGTGCCGAAGCTGACGGTGATCTGCCAGGAGGTGATCGGCTGGCTCAAGCGAGAGCAGGCCGGTACTGGTTTTGATCTGATCTACGCCGATCCTCCCTACCAGGCTGGGCTTTACCCGGCGATTGCGGCGGCTCTGCTGGACGGAACGTGGCTCGCACCGGGTGGAACGCTGATCTGGGAGTGCGCCAGCAACGCCCGGCCCGAGCTGCCAGCGGGATGGCGCTGCCGCGACGAGCGGCGCTATGGCAGCACCACGATTCAGCTGCTGGAGGTCAACAGACCGGTTTCAGCCGCCGAGGGCACTGCCGCGGCGGTACTGGTTCCAGGCAGCCACGAACAGCCCCACCAGGGTCACGGGGATCAGACCCAGCACGATGCCGCAGAGCAGGGGTTCGATCATGGGGAAACGCCGTGACGGGAAGCACGGCACAATTCTTCCATGCGCCGGTCGGCACTGCGTGCCTTTTCTCCATCCGTGACAGCTCCTCCCTCCCCCGCGCTGAGCAGCCCAGACGGTCTCTCCGGCATCGCGCCGCCCGGACAGGACGAGAGTTCAGGAGGACGGAGACGTGGCCTGGTTGCGGCCCTGGTGGCGGTGGCTGCCGTCGCCTGCATCCTGCTGGTGCTGGTGGTGCTGCCGGTGGCACGGATGGATCCCTACACCCGCCAGACGATCGACCTCACCGGCTCGGCCGGTAACGGCGGGCGACTGTTTCGACTCAACTGTGCTGGCTGCCACGGCCTGGCGGCCCAGGGACTGGTGGGCCCGAATCTGCATGGCGTGGATCGCCGCAAGAGCGATCGCCAGCTGATCGAGCAGGTGGTGAGTGGCCGTACCCCGCCGATGCCGCGCTTCCAGCCCGATCCCCAGGCCATGGCTGATCTGCTCGCGTTCCTCCACACCCTGCCTTGATCCCTTGAGCCCCGACCGGCCACCCATCGTCGTGGTGCTGGTGGAGCCGGCAGGCCCTCTCAACGTCGGCAGCGTCGCCCGCCTGTGCGCCAACTTCGGGGTGGACCGCCTGCGCTTGGTGGCTCCCCGCTGCGACCCCCTCGGCGAGGAAGCGGTGCGGATGGCGGTGCATGGCCGCTCCC
>NZ_JAYGIC010000167.1:0-4868 GCF_034931105.1 Synechococcus sp. CCY9201
GGGCGTTGCGGCTCACCCGCAGGAGCGCCGCCAGGCCATGGCCGAGCCCAACAACCGCCAGGGCAAGCTCCAGCGGCGGCAACCACCAGGCGCTGTGCAGAACGGTCACCAGCCGGCCGAAGGCGTCCGGATCGATCAGGGCCACCCCCACACCCGCCAGGTGCAGCATCAGGAAGAGCACCAAGGCCAGGCCGAGCACGGCGATCATCGGCCGGATGGCCGCCCCCTGGGCTCCTGCGTCCATGGGTGGCGCGGCGACAGCGACTCCCATGGTGGCGCCCAGCGCTCAGGGAACGCAGAGAGCCATGGGACTGTGAGCGACCCCGGGCTTGTCCAGAGTGCTGAGGCTGCTCCATGATGAGGAGTATTCCGAAAGCTGGCGCCGGCAGCGTGAAGGCTGTTCACAAAGGGGCATCAGCGATAACTACCTCGCTAGTGTTGTGGTATGAATAGCAGGCTGCTACTCCAATTTCTGCTTCCCCGTCGCAGGGCACGGGATGCAGGTTTTTCCATGGTGGCCGGCATGTTGGTCGTCCTGGGGGTCACACTCGGCACCCTCGCCATGGTGAGCTTCAGTTCGGGCACCCTCCTCGGTGCCCGCAAACAAGGCCAGCGCACGGATGCGCAAGCCACTGCGGATGCTGGCGTCGATCGGGTGATGGCGGCCTTCAACTCGGTCGAGAACCGCAGGATCCTGGTCTCCGGTGAGGCCATGGGCAACTGGGGCTCGGCAGACCTGGTGAGCCCCTGCAGAGACTCGAGCAATAACCCGCCAGGAAATCCCACCACAGAAGCCAAAAACTATGGCGATGGGAAGTTTCGCGATCTTGAAACCCTCGCCGTAGGCAGCGGCACCCGCCAGTTCCGAGTCGTAGAAATCACTCAAGCAGCCGGACTCGCCGATAATCCCAATAGACGATCCGAATCGATCACCACAACAGCCGGCTCAACGAAGGTCAGCAAAGTTGGAAATTTCTCTTCCGACTTAATCAATCTCGATCCTCCCACCGATTCAAAATCCAGCAACCTTCCTGGATTTAACAAAGGATATTTTACAATTACTGTCGAGGCCAAGGTCGTCAATGGTTCCTCTGTCAGCACGGCAACTGTGACACGCGAATATGAAGTGTTGCCGAAGTGTTGTGGGGCTTCCTTCGGCTCCAACGGTTCCGGTGGCGCCCAGGTGTCCGGCTCAGACTCCCTGGGAGGGGACAGCCGATTCTGTGGCGTCGAATTTGGCATGATTCTGGGACTCAACGGCGGAACAGCCTGGCAGAATTTTGCCAATGATATCTATACCAAACGCTTGCCCTCCGGCAAGGTTGTGCCGATCACCAACGTTATCGGCATCGTCAGCAAAGATGGTGATAAGTTTTCTCGAGCAGCCATAAGGGTTAGACCCAACAGTAAATCCACCACTGTTCCAGACCCTTGCGACCCCGCCCGTTGGTCTGGTGGCAGGTGTGGCAGCAGCAGCTGGACCGGCTTGGCCAAAGCAAGTCCGGGAGGCATCTACGGCACCCAAGCCGACATCGATGGCACGGCTCTTTCCGGGATTCCGATCTTTCCTTCAGCACTGACACTTCCCACAATCGGCAACGAAGCCGTTACTGGCAAGTACAACTTCACCTGGACGAAAAACAGCGGCCCCGCCCAACGCGTGGACCCCAGCATTGATGACGGACAGCGCTACCCCACGTTGAACCCTGCCAGCGTCCAAGACTACGGGTTTCGCTTCCGTACCCGCAACAACGTTAACCCTCCAGTACTGGAAGTCTGTAACGACACCAACACCAATTGCGGCAATTCTTCCTGGACGGCAATCACCGGCAACTCTGGCACGGTGAACAACCGCGAGAACTTTAACTCCATGAGTGGTACCTATATCACTAACAACTGTACGTCCAGCAGCTCACCCGCCTGTCCCACTTGGGTGGGCGACAGATGGTATGGAGTCGACAATAATAGCCCCGATACAAATATGACTTCAGGGAGGCTTCGGCTTTCCTCTGGGTCAATCCGAATAGGCGCAACCAGTTCCACTACTAACAATAGACTTAATGGCATCTGCCGTGCGGCCAATCTCAGCGGCAATCTGGGCCGTGCCATGCTGTCGTTTGATCAAGCCGGCACATCCAAAGTTGACACTGCAGACCAAGTGTGGGTGCAGGTGCAAACATCAAGCGGCACAAGCTGTACAGGCTCTACTGCAAGCAGTCCTCCAACCAAGTCAGCGGTCAACATTTCATGGGTCACCGTGGCCAAGTTTCCTGGAGTGAACAGCTCCACCAGCCAGCGCCGCGTCGTGAGCCTGGCAGACTATGAGAACAGCAATACCCGCATTCGCATCATCAATGGTACAAACACGGGCAACGGCGAAACCCACATCATCGACAATGTCAACCTCAGCCTCAGCGATTGGTGTGAATACAGCGCTAATTCCCCCGCCAGTGCAGCGCCAGGGTTTCACTGTCTAGGTCCACAATTTAATCTTGATCCCGGCAGTGGCAATGGCGGGCAAGTGTGGATTGATGCCAGTGGAGGTCCAGTTTCATTTTACTACACCCGCACCGACGATCTCCGTGGCAATCTGTACACAGCCGCCAGTGCGTCCGAACCATCCACCTATGATGACCCTCTCCTATCCGCCGGGCGGGGCGCCTTCCTCCGGCTGGTGAAGTGCAGCGGTTCGCCGTCGAACAATTGCGAAACGCCCATTCCATCGACGGAGGTCGCCCTAGTTGGAGATCCGGATAATTTGAACTTTTTCGGTCGCGACAGCGGACAACAACAGGTGATTTATTATGGAGTTCTGAATACCTCCTCAGGAATTGGCAAGGTTTCCGGCATTTGGTTTTACATGCCCGTCGGCTATTTTGAACTCAAAGCCTATGGCTGTTCTGGCTACAGTCCAGGTGGCACTGCTCCCTCCATCACCGGGGACGATGGCTGGATCCTGAGTGGACGAATCTGGACCCAACACTTCAAACCCTGTGGAGACGTCCACATCCGTGTCCCTCCCTCTTCTGCCAGCAATCTTGGACAGGTTGCCGCCGCGAGTGGCTCGTTCAGCGATAGCATTACTTACGTTCCATGGACAGGGACTGACTGGGTTGCCCGAACAATTACCCGTTCGCGCTATAATTAAGTCACTCATGACACTCGATGCGTCAATAATTCTCCGACATAATCGCAGATTTTGCGATAAGAGGCTGCGAATCATAGAGCGCCCTCAAGGCTTCACGATCCTTGAAGTCATCGTTCTAATTGTCATCTTAGCCTTGACCAGCTCGGTAACTGCCATCGCGCTGACATCAGCCAATCGCATGACAAGGTCAGCCAGACTTGAAGTCAAGATGAATGAAGATATTCAGTCTTTTATTAGCGAAGTGCGGCAGATTGGCGATATGTATACATGCTGCAGCGGGACTTGCAGTGTTACGCCCCCTGCCGCCTCAGCCACAGTCGACGGCGGGAACGCCACCAGCTCTTGCGCCACAAATAACCCCAGAGACGATCGTTATTTCTTCCCTTATCAAGATAATCCGGCCACAACAGGTGCGCTGATGTCCATGACTTGTCAAGTAGGTGGCGCTACTGTTCCATGCGCCAGAGAGCCTGACGCCATCACAGAAGTCTGCAAGTCAGCAAATAATACAGCCTTTATGACCCCTTTAAAAACTGCTGTGGATGCCATTCAAGCTCCAGCCAATACGAGTGTTGCAACCACAATTCCGACTCCGCCACCACCGCACGTCCTTCGGATTACGATCACAGATACGGTCAATAATCGCACAGCACGCGTATACAATCTCGTTCCTCCCATGTCACGTTGGTGTCCGTGATGAACCGCACCGCTGGCTACACGCTAGTCGAGCTTATGGTCACAATTGCGGTTCTGGGTATCCTCGGCGCAGTTGTCATCAACTCTGGCATTGATGCTTGGCGTGCAGAGCAAGCCAAAGCTGCTGTGACTGATTTATCCAGCTGGCTAGAAGAAATTCGCAGTAGCGGCGCTTCTCAGGATATCAGTTGCAGGGTCACGATTAACACCGGCAGCTCGTTGGCGTCGCAATCGGTCCTGGCCACAGTTCAGGCGATTGACCCCGAAACCAACAGCGCGGCAACTGGAGTGACCTGCGGAACCGGCAATCCACTGCGATTGCCAGGAATCGGAGGCAATGCAACCTTTGGTGTTGCCACTTCTTTTGCCTCGACATCGCCACCCAACACTTTCTCCTTCACGCCGAGAGGCGCAATCTCCACAGATAATGTGGGCAGCACTCTGGCCTCAAGCTTTTTATCGATTCGAATCAGTTTAGGCGGCCAGGTTCCACTGCGTTGCGTACGTCTTTCCGGAATGCTTGGGCTTGTTCGGCTAGGTAGCAACAATTCGACAGGATCCACCTCGAGCGAATGTACAACTTGGGGGCAAGTATGAAACACCCCTCATTGTCTAGTCGCTCCATAGGATTCACACTTGTTGAGCTTTTAGTTGGGATGGTCATTGCAGGTGTCGCTATCACAGCCGCCGCCCAAGTTCATGTCAGTCACATCAGGACCTCAGGTGCTTCGGTTACAAGTGGACAACTCCAAAAAGACCTCGGCCGTCTCCAACGCTTGTTACAAACAGAGATCGAAGAAGCCTGCCTGCTTCAAGCCGGCACAACGTCTCCAACCACCTGCGCACAGGCCTGTACAGCCACGGGGGGAAGCGAGGTTAGATTGTTGGTTCCTTTAGCTAGGGACTCCTGAAAAAGATTCTCGGCCCATCGGCGCCGGATTCGTCCGTTTGCTTCGCGTTAATCAGGCTGGCAAGCGCGGTGACATCAAGTCGGCCAGATCTCAAAAGCATGGCTTGCAGATGC
>NZ_JAYGIC010000168.1:0-1406 GCF_034931105.1 Synechococcus sp. CCY9201
GATCGCCGCCGCCACCGCCGCCACCGCCTCGGGCTGGCCGATCACCCGCTCCCCCAGCCGCTGCTCGAGCTCCAGCAGCTTCTGGCGTTCACCCGCCAGCAGCCGCTGCACGGGGATGCCGGTCCAGCGGGCCACCACATCGGCGATGTCATCGGCCTCCACCTGTTCCCGCAGCAGCGGCGGGTTGTCGAGCAGCTCCCGCTGCAGTTCCTCCTCCAGCTCCTGACGGCGCTGCTGCACGCCCTGCAGCTGATCCACCTGCAGGCGAGCCGCTTCCTCGTAGTCGCCGTCGCGCTCGGCTTCACCGATGGCATGGCGCAGGTCTTCGTCGTCCTGCAGCAGGGCCCGCAGCTCCGCCAGCCGCTCCCGCTCCTGGCGCCAGCGCTGCTGCAGGGCCTGCAGCCGTTCGGCGGCCTGGCGGCGCTGCTCCTGCAACTGCACCCGCTCCGGCAGGGGCGCGGTCTCGGCCGACAGCAGCGCCAGTTCGACCCGCCGCAGCTCGGCCTCGGCCTGCTCCACCGGCTCGGGCTTGGAGGTCACCTCCATCTTCAGCTGGGCGGAGGCCTCGTCGATCAGGTCGATGGCCGAATCGGGCAGGCAGCGATCGGCGATGTAGCGATCCGCCAGTCGCGCCGCCGCCACCAGGGCCGGGTCGGTGATCGCCACGCCATGGTGCAGCTCATAGCGCTCCTTCAGCCCCCGCAGGATCTCCACGCAGGTTTCGGAGTCGGGCTCCTTGATCACCACCTGCTGGAAGCGCCGATCCAGGGCCGGGTCCTTCTCGATCGTGCGGCGGTAATCCTCCGGGGTGGTGGCGCCGATGCAGCGCAGATCACCGCGGGCCAGGGCCGGCTTGAGGATGCTGCCGGCATCGGCGCTGGAGCGGTCGCTGCTCACCACGGTGTGGAGCTCATCGATGAACAGCACCACGCCGGCACCTCCCCCGCTCCCGGCCGCGGCATCGGCCTCGCGCACCTCCTCGAGCACGCTGCGCAGCCGTTCCTCGAACTGGCCGCGGTACTTGGCCCCGGCGATCAGGGCACCGAGATCCAGGGCCACCAGCCGCAGGCCGCGCAGCGCCTCCGGCACCTCACCGGCCTCGATCCGCTGAGCCAGCAGTTCGGCCACCGCCGTCTTGCCGACGCCGGGTTCACCGATCAGCACCGGATTGTTCTTGCTGCGGCGCGACAGCACCTGAATGAGGCGACGGATCTCCAGATCGCGGCCGATCACGGGATCGAGTTCGCCGTTGCGGGCGGCGGCCGTGAGATCGCGGCCATAGCGGTCCAGGGCCGGGGGTTCCAGCTCCAGCCTCAGGCCGTCATCGTCCGTGGCCGGCTCGCCGGCGGCGGCTGACACCGTTGCCGGCCCCGTGGACAGGCCCGCCGATCCAACGGCGGCGCCGG
>NZ_JAYGIC010000169.1:0-46379 GCF_034931105.1 Synechococcus sp. CCY9201
GCTCTGCGTGGCGCCCTCGCGGCAGTTGCCCCTCTGGCAGGAACTGAACCTGCCGCCGGATCTGGCCTGGAGTGAGCAGGGGGAGGGGGATCTGGGGGCGCGAATGGCGCGGGCGGCGCGGCGCGCCCTGGCGATGGGTGAACCGGTGCTGCTGATCGGCATGGATTGCCCCGCTCTGGGCACCCGCCAGTTGAGCAGCGCTGCCGCCCAGCTGCGGGATCACGATGCAACGCTGCTACCCAGCCAGGATGGGGGCTACGTGCTGCTGGGCCTGCGGCGGTTTGAGATCAGCCTGTTCGAGGCCATGCCCTGGAGCACCCCAGTGGTGCTGGAGCAGACGCGGCGGCGTCTAACAGCGGCAGGCTGGTCCTGGCAGGAGCAACCGCCACTGGTCGACATCGACACCCCCGCAGACCTGGCCAGCCTGGATCCGCACCTTCTGGAGCTGGCGCGGCGCTGGGCCCCGGACCTCATTGCCTGCCAGACCTCACCGCCGGAATGAGGGGGCTCACTCCAGCGCGCCGCCGCAGCTGGAGCCGCTGCCGGCCGTGCAGCCGAAGCAGTGGTTTGCCACCGCGATCGGCTCAGAGGCTGGATCCCAGTGCAGCAGATCCTGCAGGTGAGCGCGGCGACCCTCGGCCCCCGAGGTGGCACCGAGGGGAAGCCGCAGCTGCTGGTTGAAATCACAGTCGTAGAGGGTTCCCTGCCAATCGACACTGATCAGCGAGCGACACATCACCTGGGCCAGATTCGTCTCACGGTGGCTGCTGCGAAGCCGCTGCTGATAGGCCTCCAGCTCACCACTGGACTGCAGCACGGCCGCATAGCGCTGGATCGGCATGTTGGCCAGGGCAAACAGCTGGTTGAACACGATGCCGAAGTCGGCCGCGAGCACCCGTTTGTAGTCGGCCTCGAGGCTGGCCTGGGGCGGCGGCAGCACTGGGCCCTGGGGGTTGTAAACGAGGTGAAGCTCAAGGCCGGACCCGGGCCGGCCGTAGCCGAGGGCGTTGAGCTGGCGCAGAGCCGCGATGCTGCGCACGAACACACCATCGCCACGCTGCCGGTCGACATTGCTGGCCGAATAGCAGGGCAGCGACGCCACCACGGTGACGCCCTGCTCGGCAAGAAAGACCGCCAGATCCTCCTGGCCCGGTTCACTCAGGATCGTGAGATTGCAGCGGTCGATCACCGTCACCCCCAGCTGCCTGGCGGCCACCACCAGCTCGCGGAAGCGGGGGTGAAGCTCCGGCGCGCCGCCCGTGAGGTCGAGGGTGTGGATCCGGCGGGCCAGCAGCACCTGGGGGATCAACGCCAGGGAGGCGTCGTCCATCATCTCGGTGCGGCTGGGACCGGCATTCACATGGCAGTGGCTGCAGGCCTGATTGCAGCGGTAGCCGAGGTTGACCTGCAGGGTGGTGAGGGCACCGCGGCGGATGGCCGGGAAGGTGATGGTGGGTGTGGGTGCTGCGTCCTCCAGCGGCACGGCTGATCTCTGTTGGCCAGCCGTTCTCTGGTGCACGGCCGTTCTCTGGTGCTCTGACAAGGCCATCTCAGATGCTGGGGAGGATGCGGAGACCCTTGGGTTGTGCGTCTGATCTTGGCCAACCCTGCTGCTCGCTGTGCCAGCAAGGCGAGAGACCACCGACGCCAACCTTGACTCTCCAGTGAAGAGGAGCCCATACGGTGGCCTCATTCGCCTTGTTGTGATGCCAGCAGGCACGCTTCGGATCAGCTTCATGGCCCTGGCTGCAGCTGCGCTGTTGTCGCCCACGATGTCTTCCACGGCCTTCGCCCAGGAGGATCCCCACGAGGGGCATCGCGGCATGGACGGCATGCCAGGCATGACGAGCCCAACCAGAGAGGACCATGCCCATGCCGGTCATGCCCATGACGTGGGCCCGGCAGGCGCCACCTACGACCTGCGCTTCATCGACGGCATGGTGCAGCACCACACCGGTGCCCTGCGCATGAGCGAATTCGTCTTCGACATCGGCCAACCCGGTGTCGGGGCCCTGGGCAAGACGATCTGGCGGGATCAGGCCAATGAGATCCGCGCCATGGGCCTCTGGCGCAAGGCCTGGTACCCGCAGGCGCCCGTCTATCCGGTGGCGCTGGCAGCCGGCGGCGATCCCAACAGCCTGTCTGGTCTGACTCGCATGAGCCAGGCCCAGATCGACGGCATGCGGATGATGGGCGACGGACCCACCAGGGAGAACCGGGTGGTGTGGTTCCTCGAGGGAATGCTCGACCACCACGGCGGCGCGCTGATCATGGCCCACGACGCCCTGGCCAAGAGCACCAACCCCACGATCCGGCGCTTTGCCCGGGCCGTGATCGTGGCCCAGCGGGCCGAGATTCGGGAGCTGCGCAGGATGCTGGCGGTGGAGGGATTGCGCAAGCCCGGTTACCACAAATACGACGCCCTCTTCGCTCTCTGAGCTCCCCTCTGGTCGTGAACCATGGCCCGGCACATTTCCCGTAGATCCTTTCTCGCTCTGGCGGCCGCCGGAGCCGGTGGCCTGGTACTGGGGCGCGGCGCCCTGTGCCGAGCCCAACCATCCGCCGTGATGGCTGGCCCTGCCGTGATCCGCTCCAGCGGGGGCCTGCTGGATCTCGATCTGGTGGCTGGCGCCACGCCGGGCTGGCTGCCGCAAGGCCCGTCATGGATCCTCACCTACAACGGCCGCTCGCCGGGACCCCGTCTGGAGGTGAGGCCTGGGGACGCGGTGCGACTGCGGTTTCGCAACACCCTGGAGCAGCCCAGCAATCTCCACTACCACGGCCTGCACGTCTCCCCCGGCGGATCGGCCGACAACGTGTTCCTCTCGATTCCCGGCGGCGAATCCTTCGCCTATGCGTTCGAGATTCCTGCAGATCACCCAGCCGGGTTGTTCTATTACCACCCCCATCGCCACGGCACCGTCTCCGATCAGGTGTTCGGCGGGCTGGGGGGAATGCTGGTGGTGCGAGGGGAATTGGATGAGCTTCCCGAGGTGCGGGCCGCCCGGGAGGAGTTCCTGTTTCTGAAGGATTTCCCCGCCGCCACGGAGGGCAGTACCCGGGGCTACGGCTTTTCGCCGATGCAGCGGATCTGGGGCCGCCAGGGGGAGCTCCTCACGGTGAATGGACAGATCCAGCCCAATCTGCAGGTGAGCTCCGGAGGTCTGCTGCGGCTGCGGCTGGTGAATGCGTCAAACGCCCGCTTCTACCGGCTGGCCCTCGAGGGTCATCCCTTCCACCTGATCGCCACCGATGGCGGGGCGATCCCTGCGCCGATCGAGCTCCAGGAGCTGCTGCTAGCTCCCGGTGAGCGGGCCGACGTGCTGGTCCAAGCCAACCGCAGCCCGGGGCGCTACCGCCTGCAGGCCCTTCCCTATGACCGGCTCGCCGGTGGCATGGGCATGGGCAGAGGGGGGATGGACATGGGCTGGAGAGGTGGCAGAGGCAGAGGTGGGATGGGTAGGGGAGAAATCGGAATGGGCCGCCCGCGTGGATTCCTCAGCCAGACGGCTTCGGTGACCCTCGCCACCGTCAGCTATGTGGGCGAAGGCCCACCGATGCCGCTGCCGCGGCAACTGATCGCAGTTCCAGCGTTACCTGAGCCCACCCGCACGCGCAGCTTCAGCCTCTCCCACGCCATGGGCCCCGGCATGGGCATGGCGTTTCTGATCAACAACAACGTCTACGAACACGCCCGTATGGACACCACCGTGCGGCTGAATGAAACGGAAGAATGGATTCTCCTGAATTCAGGAATGATGGATCATCCCTTTCATGTGCACGTGAATCCCTTCCAGGTGATCAGCCGTAACGGCCAACCCGAACCCTTTCGCGCCTGGAAAGACACGGTGGTGGTGCGTCCGGGAGAAGAGGTGAGAATCCGCACAGTCTTCCTCAATTTTCCCGGCCGCACGGTGTACCACTGCCACATCCTCGATCATGAGGAGCTCGGAATGATGGGCACCCTCGAGATCAGCGCCTGAACGGACGCGAACAAGCTGGATCGCGCTCGTCCCTCACTCCACTTCCATCACTCCGCGCACCATGTTCATGCCGCAGTGGAAGGGATAGACGCCAGCCTCCGTGGGAGGCAATTCCAGGGTTGTGGTGGCATCAAGGGGCAGATCAAGGGTTTTGTGGAAATCGGGGAAGATCACCTGGGCCACACAGCCGCTCGGATCGATCCTGTGAAAAGCCAGCCGCAGCGGCCGGCCGGCCTTCACTCTGATTCTTGAGGGCGCATAGCCGCCATCCACGGTGATGGTGATCTCCTGCAGGCCGTGCTCCCCTTCGCGGGCCACCACCCCACCGCCATGGCGTCCCAGGAACCACCACAGTTCCCAGGCGATCAGCACCACACCAACGCCGGCGACCAGGGCCTTCAGCACCATGGGCTGATCGATGGTGCGCCAGAGGGGCTCGGCGGTGGAGGCGCTAGTGGCAGCGGTGGCGGCGAGGGCAGGCAGGAGTGACATCAAGGCTGGGAGTGTCATCAGGCAGCCTTCGGCAGGGGTGCCGGCTGGAAGCGGCGCAGCCGCAGGGCGTTGCTCACCACCGACACCGAGCTGAAGGCCATGGCGGCCCCGGCGATCACCGGACTCAGCAGCCAGCCGGTGAAGGGAAACAGCAGGCCGGCGGCGATCGGGATGCCGGCCACGTTGTAAGCGAAGGCGAAGAACAGGTTCTGGCGGATGTTGGCCATGGCGGCGCGGCTGAGCTCGATCGCCGCCGGCACGCCGGCCAGGTTGCCGGAGATCAAGGTGATGTCGCTGGCGGCGATCGCCACATCGGTGCCGGTGCCCATGGCGATACCCACGTCGGCCTGGGCCAGGGCGGGCGCGTCGTTGATGCCGTCGCCCACCATCGCCACGGGGCCCTCCCCCTGCTCCTGCAGCTTGCGAATCACCGAGGACTTGTCGGCGGGGCGCACTTCGGCGATCACCCGCTCGATCCCCACCTGGGCGGCCACCACCTCGGCGGTGCGGCGGGCATCGCCGCTGAGCATCACCACCTGCAGACCCAGGCGCCGCAGGGCGGCCACGGCGGCTTCTGAACTGGATTTGAGGGGATCGGCCACGCCGAAGCAGGCCTCGATCCTCCCGTCCACCATCACGGTCGCCACACTGCAGGCGGCGGCCTCGAGACGGTCCACCAGGGGCTTGAGGGCGGCGGTGTCGATGCCGAGCTCCTCGAACCAGCGGGGAGTGCCGACCCGCACCTGCTGGCCGGCGACCACCCCCTGCACGCCGCGGCCGGCCACGGCCTCGAAGCCCTCCACCGCAGGCATTGAGCCGTCCTTCAATTGGCTGCGGGCATAGGTGACGATCGCTTCAGCCAGGGGATGCTCCGAGCGGGATTCCAGCGCGGCGGTGAGGGCCAGCAGGGCATCGGCCGGCAATGCACCACCATTCAGCCGCTCGAAATCGGTCACTTCCGGCTGGCCGCGGGTGAGGGTGCCGGTCTTGTCGAGCACGATGGTGCGCACAGTGCCGGCGGTTTCCAGGGCCTCGGCGCTGCGGAAGATCAGTCCGTTCTCGGCCCCCTTGCCCGAGGCCACCATGATCGAAGTGGGGGTAGCCAGGCCCAGGGCGCAGGGGCAGGCAATCACCAGCACGCTCACCAGGAACACCATTGCCAGCACCGGGTTGCCGCTCACCAGGAACCAGGCCACAAAAGCCGCGATGGCGATGGCGATCACCACCGGCACGAACCAGCCCACCACCTGATCGGCGAGCCTCTGCACCCTGGTGCGGGAGCTCTGGGCCTGGCGCACCAGCTCGACGATCTGAGCCAACACCGTGTCGCCCCCCACCCGGCTCGCCCGAAACGTGAAACTGCCGCTGCGGTTCATCGAGGCGCCGATCACCTCATCGCCGGGAGCCTTGGCCACGGGGGTGGGTTCACCCGTGAGCATCGATTCCTCCACCCAGGAGCTGCCCTCCTCCACCACCCCATCCACGGGCACCTTCTCGCCGGGCCGCACCTGTACGTGGTCACCCACCACCACCAGCGAAACCGGAATCTCGACGGGCACGCCGTCCCGGATCACCCGGGCGCTGGGGGGCTGGAGCTGCAGGAGGTGCCGGATCGCCTCGGAGGTCTGACCGCGGGCCCGAGCCTCCAGGAGACGGCCCAGCAGGATCAGGCTGAGGATCACCGCCGCAGTTTCGTAATACACATCGGCCGGTAATCCCTGCTTCCTCAGCAGATCGGGGGCAACGGTGGTGAGAATCGAGCTGAGGTAGGCAATGCCGGTACCGGTCGCCACCAGGGTGTTCATGTCAGCGGAGTGCTGCCGGAACGCCGACCAGGCCCCGCTGAAAAATTCCCGGCCACACCAGAACAACACCGGGGTGGTGAGCACCAGCTGGCTCCAGGGGCTGGTGAACCAGGCCGGCAGAAACGGCAAGGAATGCCGGCCCAGCATGTGGGGCAGGCTGGAAAGCATGACCAGGGCCGTGAGCAGCGCCGCCACGCTCAGCTTGCGGCGTAACGCGGTGAGCTCCTGGGCCAGCTCCCGCTCCATGTCCGTGGTCGACGGGGTTTCGGTTGCGCCGTGGCAACAGGCCTGACCCATCGTTGGGGTGGTCATCGGAACGCTCATTCAGTTGGCTGCGTGGTCATGGAGCGACCACCGAGCCGCAGCGCAGCGGCCGGAAGCAGCGCGTGATGGAGGTGTTGATGCAAGTGTCGATGCAGGTGTCGCTGACCCATGGAGTTGGTGTCCTGCGGTGTTGGCGATGTTCTGAGGCGCTCCTGGCAGCTCGAGCCCGTGCCCTTGAGCGTCAGGACGCCGGTCTCGGCAGCCGCCCTGGCAAAGACAGCAAGAGCTGAGACAGGGAACAGCATCAGAGCACCAACAACCGGGAACGCCCCTGTCAGCCTAAAGTCTCCCTAACAGTGGAGAGTCAAGCCGATCCATGGGCGTCACGTCTCCGGTGCAAGGCATCAAGATCGGTGCGTTGGCGGCCCGCAGTGGCCTACCGGTAAAGACGCTGCGCTACTACGAAGGCCTCGGTCTTCTCCCGGCCGTGAACCGAAGCCCGGGGGGATACCGGTTGTTCCATGAGGAGAAGAGCCTGCAACGGCTGGCCTTCATCCGCCGGCTCAAGGCCCTGGGTCTGACCCTCGAAGAGATTCAGGCCTGCCTGGCACCCCACGATGCCGGGCTGCTGCCTTGCCACGACATCCAGCGGCAACTCAACCGCCAGATCGAACGCATTGACGAACGCATCGATGAACTGGGCCTGCTTCGCGAGGAGATTCAGATCCTGCTGGGCAGCTGGCAGACCGCGCCCCGCCAGGATGATGCAGTGATCTGTCCCAATCTGCAGGTCTGAGGGAGAAAACAAGCCACGGTCAGGCCACTGCTGACTGACTGATGCACTCACCCAGTGCCTGGCATGGCTGGCCCACAGGCCCCATAGAACAAACTGCTGTCAATCCAGAGCAGTGGATGAAGCTTCAGCCGGGTGTTGCCCAGATCGGAGCGGCGTGACCATCCTGAAGACAGGTGTTCCAGGCGTGAGGCGGCGACTCGCTGTCAATGAGTTGTTGCCAATTCACGATCCGATGAGAAGGCGCTCAGAGCGAACCAGATCCTGGAACAGGGCTTTGCTGGGTCTTGCCAGTGCGGGGGTCTGCATGGCGTCCCTGTGGGCTGCGTTGCCATCCAGATCCCAGGGCTGGGGAGGCTATGGAATGCCTGACCATGATGAAGACATCGAGAGGGTCGGCCGCCCGGGGATGGGCCTGCCCTCAGACCAGCCGTTCATCGTGATGATGATTCCCCACCACGACGGAGCGATCGCCATGGCCGATCTTGCGCTCAGCCGTGCCCGGCGGCCCGAGATCAAGGCCCTGGCGAAGCGGATCCAGGCCAGTCAGACGAAAGAAAACGCCCAGATGAGGGCCTGGTACCAGCAGTGGTTTGGCCAAAGCGTGCCCACCTGGGGACCAGGGGCGGGCTGGGGCGGGCAGGGCCGGATGGGAGGGATGGGAATGGGAATGGGAATGGGGGGTGGGCCCATGGGGTCGAGCACAAACCTGATCGCCCTGAGCCAGGCTCCCGACTTCGATCGAGCCTTCATCGAACAGATGATTCCCCACCATCAGATGGGCGTGATGATGGCCTCCATGGCCCAGATCAACGCCCAACACCCTGAGCTGCGCAAGCTGGAGCACGCCATGGTGCGGGTACAGAGCGAGGAGATTGAACAGATGGAGCAGTGGTACCGAAAGTGATACGAAGCTCAGGGGGCACAACGCTGAGAGCCTGCGTCCGGATCAATCCATTCGGCTGTTGATCGATCCGTTGTTGATCCATCAGTGATTGATCGCTGCCAGTCTCTGCAGACGTACCACCAGATCATCGATCGAGTCGTCCTTGGCCGGGTTGAAGCGATTGCTCACCAGCTGCCGGCCGACCAGATTGGCACCGAGATGGGCCAACTGCAGCCGAAGCGCGGTGAGCACCGTGTAGCCACCACCGCCAGAGTGGGTGGCAATCGCGATTGGCCGATGGTTGAACAACCTGCGGAAATCATCCCCCTGCACTGAGAGCCAGGCGACGGCACTGGTGAACAGCGGCGGAATCGAGCCGTTGTACTCCGGTGTGCAGATCACCCAGCGGGGAGACGCATCCAGCCGTGCATTGAGCTCGGCAACCCCAGCGGGGATGCCGCTCTCCGCCAGAGTCAGAGGATTGAACAGAGGCAGTGAGAGGCCCGTCAGGCTGAGCACCTCCGCGGACAAATCGTGCCCGCGTGCCGCTGCCGCAAAGCGCTCAGCGAGGCGGAGATTCTCGCCGGCACTGACGGAGATCACGAGGACATCGGCGGCCATGAACAATCAGATGAAGGGCAAGGGGTGGGCGAAAAGCCGGAATCAGAACACCAAGGGATCAGCGCACCAGCAGCCCGATCGGCTCCAGGGCGATCACGCCCCCACAGAGGGCAAGCAGCAGGAAGCCACCGCCATTCACCAGCAGCGAGGCGCCGAAGGCGCCCAGCCACCAGAGCGCGGCGGAGCCGTCCGCCGGAGCCGCGGCCGCCCCCACACCGATCAGCAGCAACAGGTGATCGGCACCGGTGGGCGGATGCAGGAAGCAGGCGGCGATGCTGCCCTGGGCGATGCCGTGGGCCTGGGCCGGTTGATCCAGCAGCAGCATCGCCAGGCAGGCAGGCATCACCGGCGATGGGAGCCAGGGAGCGGAAGGAGGAGGAGGGTGTCATCGAACGAGCCGGCCCGCGCCGGTGATGGTGGGTGAACACGGCGAGCGTTCTGACTGAGAAAGCCGGAGGGCCTCCATCACGGCTGCGAGACAGTGCCGTGATCGGTTCAGGGCGATCCTGCACCCCACCGGACTTTCCTCCTTACCCCCAGGGAGTGACCCGCTGGAACCGTTCGCGCCATTCTGCTGCCAATGCCAGCCGAGCAGCAGCAGGCCGATGGCCAGCCTGGGCCGCCAGCAGCACCAGACCAACGATCAACAGAAGATCGCTGGGTTCCAGCAGGAGCCGGGCGATGCCGTCGCCCCAGGGACCCAGCCCCAGAAGAGTTACCCCACCACCAGTCGTTCGCATGAAGGAGCGCCCCTGGTGGAGGCCCTCCAGTTCTTCAAGCCTCGGGGCGATCTCGGCCATGGTGCCGGCCTCACCTCAGGTGATCGAGACACTGCCGGCATGAAGCACCTTGGAATCCTCCATGGCTGCGAGAATGGGGCGCAGTATCCCCAGGGCAGAGTGCCGAGCAGCGATGTAGCCATCCTCGGCGTTGCGCATGGGTTGGCCAGCCTGCGGCGGTCCTGGCAGTGAAGAGTCGGAGACAGCAGGGAGGTCAGTGTCCAGGGCGGAGCAGATGTCGTCGTCGTTCATCTGACCGGGGGCGCATGCCTGAACCCAGCGTGCAGGCGAGGGCAGGCTGCCAGGCAACTCTTCCTGCGAAAGACAGAGTGGGACTTGGACTGCCGTTGCGCTCACTCCCGTTAGACAGAAACGAATGCCCGGTGCAACCGTCCTGGCCCAGAGGCAGGAAGTACCAGCTCAACAGGATCGTTCCGACAGAAGCAGCCATTCCCATGACGATGCGCCACTAGCCTCCACCCAGGCAGCAGCCAATCGTTTTGAAGGAACTGACCAACCACCAGCTCGACCTTGCACGGATTCCTGATCCCGAGGGAGACCTGCACGGCTGGGAGCACTTCGCCCACACGATCAATGGTTACGAAGCGGCCGGGTCATTCGAGGCCTGCGCCGATCTGGCCAACCACAACTGTGCAACCACGCTCACGGAGCTGCGCTGCGCCCTGTTCTTCGTGGCCAGGAGCGATCGCCACGGTGGGATGTTCGACGACTGCAGCCCCCAGGTACGGGAGCTGCTGAAGAAGATTCGGACGCGGGTGGAAGCCGGAGATCTGAAGTGAGTCTTCAACGACAGCCAGCACACTGACGATCAGAACATGATCGTAGGCTTACGACACCTCGTTGAGAAAGAGTGAGCACAGTCGTTGGATTGAGCTGCTGCTGGCCCTGCCGCTCACCAACCCGGAGATCGTGCTGGCCACAGCGCTGCTGAACCTGTTCGTGGGCATCGATCTACCGCGTGGACCCCTCACCCTGCTGCTGTCCCACAGCCTGTTCTGCCTCAGCTACGCAGCGCTGATCCTCAAGGCCCGGCTGGCAGGATTCGATTCAACCCTGGAACTGGCAGCCCAGGATCTGGGGCACCACCGCTGGAGGCCTTCCGCCGGGTCACCCTGCTCTGCTTCTCCCTGTCATTCGACGACTATGTCGTGAGCAGCTTCACAACCGGTGAAACAATGACCTTGCCGCTCTATCTGGCCGGTGCTTTCCAGCGTCAGATCTCTCCTCAGATCCAGGTCCTGTCCACCTTGGTGCTGCTGGTGAGCGCGGCGCTACTGGTGCTGGCGACGCCATCGCGGCAGGGCCGGTCGTGATGGGGGCGGCGAGACTGCCCAGGTCAGCACCCGGTTGATGACCTGGCCAGAGTCAGGACAACCCAGGCGATCGATACGACACCTCCTCGGGAGTGACGGGCTGGCAATCCTGCGCCGAATCCCCCAGACTTCTGCTTGACCGCAGGCGACTCATGTCCGTCCGTGCAGCAACCAGGCACCAGACGAGGCTCAAGACTCGGCGGTGCTGGCTGGCCCTGCTGCTGATCGGTGGCGGGCTGCTGCTGGCAGGCCCAAGGACACTGGCGGATGGGGAACCCGCCGAGGTCAAGGTCCAGACGCTGGTCCGCTCAGGCCAGGCCTGGAACGGAACACAGCTGCCCGCCTATCCCAGCGGCGAGCCGGAAGTCACCGTGCTGCACATCACGATTCCGCCGGGGGTGAGGCTGCCCATGCACATCCACCCAGTGATCAACGCCGGCATGCTGATTCGCGGCCAGCTACTGGTGATCAGCGAGGCGGGAGCCAAAGTGCAGCTGAAGGCGGGGGACGGGCTGATCGAGATGGTGAATCAACCCCACTACGGCACGAACAACGGCAATGAAGCTGCCGAGATCGTGGTGGTTTACGCGGGGGTGAAGGGAAAGCCGATCACCGTGCTTGAACCCGCTGCCAAAGCAAGTCCAAAGCCGCGTCTGACAGCACCTTGATGCGATGCAGCACGAGGGCACTGCTGAATCCGTTCTAGATGGTGGGATGGACGAATCGCACGAATCAGCCAGATCATCGCAAATAGGAGATAGACCATGAAAAAAGAACAGCTACAGAGGAGATGCTGAGCATGACTGGTGATCCAGTTGAGAGTTTAATGCAGTTGGCCGCTGGCCATTATTTGCCTCGGTGTCTCCATGCCGTCGCCAATCCTGGAGTCGCCGACGCCCTGAACAACTCGCCCCAGCCCGTTGCCGCGCTTGCCGAGGCGACCGACGCAGACCCAGCAGATGGCAGGGCTTAGAGTTGATCCAAGAGCCCTTGTCCTAGAAGGACGATTAATCGAGGCAATCAAGACCACTCGCGAGCAAACAGGAATCAGCCTCAATGAAGCCAAAGACGCCGTTGACGCCTTTCTTGTCAATCCTCAATCAACATCACGGACGAGCAGACCAGTCTCAAGGCATCAATCCGGAGACATTCCCCTTCAAGCAATCCTATTTTGGGAAGAGGGGAGTTTGCTCAACGCGATCAAAACAACCCGAGAAGCATTCCATATTGAACCCAGAAATTCACGGCAGATTCAAATCCGCATCGGCCAGGCTGCGCAAACGCTTGATCACCAAACTGGCGATGAACATGATCATCATGGGCAGCATTCTGCTGATCGTCCTCCACTTGCTCGGAAAGAAGTGACGCCGCGGCTTGACCAGGCAGAGTTGGATGATTGGCAGGAAGAAGTCCACAACGCAGGGATGATGATCCGATCGCTTCCGCCTTCGAAGCTTCTGACATGCCAGCATCCCAAGCTGAACAGGTGGCACTTGTCCGTGTCAGAGCGGCTGGGTTCAGTGAGCTCACCTCGATGGCGCAGGACAGAAAAGGCCCCCGACAGGAAGCCAGGGGCGCATGGTTCATGGGAACGTGTGAGCCACCCCGAGGGGCAGGACTATGGTGTTAGCCAGCCACCTTCACCGTGACGGTGCTGACTTTGTTAGCCTTGGGGGCGGTCACGGTGAGCAGACCATCGTGATAGGTGGCTTCCAGCTGATCGCGCTCAATGGCGACAGGGAAACGGAAGCTACGACTCCAGGTGCCGTAGCGGAATTCGCTCAGAAGTGGGGCAGGGTCAGGCTTGGTTTCGGGCAAAGTTTGACCCTCTGATACGCCTTCAGCGGCCAGAGACTCTCGGCCGGATCGACGCTCGGCACTGATCACCAGGCTTCGATCGGTGGCCTTGACATCAATGGCGGACTTGTCGACCCCTGGCAGTTCGAGCACAACGGTGTAAGCCGTTTCAGTCTGATGAACCTCGGCTGCCGGCACGTGCTCAGTGTTCTGCGGCAGCTGGTTCAGCTGTTGGTTCAGTTGCTGCTCAAGACGATCGATCAGACCGTAGGGAGAGGAGGTGCGCAGGCTCAGCATGATCTGGTGGCGAAGGATGATTGGCGGGGCTTCATCGCCCTCGTGATGCCAATGTCGTCGGAATTGATCGATCCCTCTGTCGTAGAAACCCACCGGATCGATTCGGTCCTCACGACCCCGTTCGGCGAACCGGCTCACATGGTCGCGAAAACCGAAACAGCGGCGGCCTTTGTCACCGCAGGGTGTGCAGCACTCACCAGGCTCAGGAACGCGGCTTGATCAGCTGCAGCACCTGTGGACCGGATTGACCGGCACGACGTTCGCAATCGAGCAGCTCCAGGATGGAGCGGGCGGAGGCCGTCACATCGCCCTGCTCTGCAGCGAGGCGGGCTTCAGAGTCGAGACGGGTGATCCGTTGGTTCAAGGCCAGACGGTCATCCGCAGCGGAAGCAGCCGCCGAGGAGCGCAGCGGATTGAGCACAGCCGTGGGAGTCCGCAACGATTTCACCCTGGCCTGCATGGAAGAAAGCACGTGACGACAAAAACGGAAGAGGGAGCCAGAAGCATGGACAGTCCAGAGTGGCCGCAATCCCGACATCCACTGAAGGCATCAAGGACAACGATTCAGGAGAAGGCCATCGAGATGGAAGCAGCGCTCACGGGGAACATTGCTCGCTCGAAAGCAGTGCTCACGGAAGGGTCGATCGACTCCTGGCACAAAGCGAAGGAGAGGCATTAGAGATCGATGTGACCACAAACTGATCCTTCGTAGGCTGATGATAGCAATCTTGCGGCAAGCTCTGCCAGAAGGTCAGCGTCAGGCAACCGATTGTCATCGCGCGGCACATCCAGCACCGGATGGTTGTGCTGCCGGCCAAACCCTGCGCCCACCCGAGGACTGATGATCCCAGCCAGGACACAGGCATGGAGTCAACCAGCCTTGAAGCCAGCGCCTCCTGGCCAAGCAGGTTGCCAGGAGGACATTGGCGGAAGCGATCAGGTTCCTGGTTCTTCGCTGTTGCCCCCCAACTCGAGGATGCGTTGCCGCAGGACCGCCGCACGCTGCTCGTCTCCCTTGGTGAGAGCAACGGCCAGAGCGAACTCAAGCTTCTCAAGCTGATGATCACCCTCGGAAGGCTGCAAGAGCCGGTGGGGGGGCGCTCCAGAGGGCTGAGAAGCGCTGCCGAAGCTGGTAGCGGAGCGCTGGGTCAACCCCTGAAGGGGGGTACCGGAAAGGGAGGGAAAGGCCATGGCTGGCTTTCTTTCCATTTTGTCACCGGTTTCGGAGTTTCGGGAGCTTGCCGCAAGGTTTGTGTGCTTAGGCAGCCGCATCAGTGGCCATGGCGATCACATCACCCTCGGAGACCTCAAGCAACTGGCGGCAATCCCGCAGCAGCCGCTCAACATTCTCCAGGCTGTCGAGTTCTGCCGGATCGGACTGATCGACGCTGGACAGCTGCCGTTCGACCGCCACCAGCCGCTGCTCCAGCTTCAGCAGCCGCTGCGAGAGGGTGTGAATGGTTTCCGCCAGGGTCTCCGTATGGCGCGTAATGCGAAAGGACACCGATTCGGACGTCATCGAGACAGGGCAGATCGAGGCCGATCACAACACACCCGCCGGCTCCGCTCAAGCCTGGAGACAGCCTCCCACCCGCCAGACTGGCAGGCATTGTTCGATCCCCTCGCCGGATGGCCTCCTTCTGGCCCCTGGTTTTCTATGGGTTGGCAGGTCTGGCGGGTGGCCTGCTCGCCCTGCGTACCGGCATTCCAGCCGCCCCACTGGCCGGCGCGCTGCTCGGGGCCGGCATCCTGAGCATGAGTGGACGGCTGGAACTGGCCCAGTGGCCCAGCGGCAGCCGCACGGTGCTGGAGATCGCCATCGGCACAGTGATCGGCACCGGGCTCACGGCCAACGCCCTGACCGAGCTGCGTCTGCTGTGGAGGCCGGCGGTGCTGATCACCCTCACCCTGGTGCTCACGGGCGTGGTGGTGGGTCTGTGGTGCAGCCGACTGCTGGGCATTGATCCGGTGGTGGCCCTGCTGGGAGCGGCTCCAGGAGGGATCAGCGGCATGAGCCTGGTGGGGGCCGAGTTCGGCGTCGGCGCCGCTGTCGCAGCCCTGCACGCCGTGCGTCTGATCACCGTGCTGCTGGTGCTGCCCCTGGTGGTGAAGCTGGTGCTCCCATTGTCCAGCCCGCCCCCTTGAACAGCCGCCTCGACACCGAAGGCAGGGCCGATACGGTGGCGCCTGATCGCCCGTCCGTCTGACCCGGCACCATGGATCTCCGCCTGCCACGTGTCTTCCTGCACGGCCTCCTGCCCGTCGCCGTGCTGTTCGGCGGCGCGGCAACCCTGCCGTCACGGGCTCAAGGGAGCAGCGATGCCGGCAGCAAAGGGGCGCAGGTGTATTGCTTCATGCGAGGTGCAGGTAACAATCATCAGGTGAGCTGGGATGCGGCCTACGCCTTGATCAAGCGTCAGAGCGCCAGCCTGTTCAAGACCTCACCGGAACACGGCGCCGTCATGATCACCGAGGCAGTGGTTCAGAACCCCGGGACCTATCCCGATTGCGGCCGCTTCCTGGGAGACCTCTACGCCAAGCCCCAGGCTGACGCCGGCTCCGCGACTTCGCCAGACAGCCCCCGACCAAGCAGCGGCATGACCCGTGAACAGCGCTACAGCTACTGACCACGTCCGCAGCCGCAGCCAGGCCCCTGGCCGATCTCTACTGCCCCTGCTTCTGCTTCTGGCCGGACTGGCCGGCTGCAGCGAAGAATCCTTACCGGAGCGAAGCATCCAGCCAGACGACTGCCTGCGCGACGTGCAGATCAAGAAGCTGGGGGAGGCCATCCGTCGCTGCGATGCTGTGGTGGCTGCCTTCCCCAAGGATCCGGTTCCTCTGAACGAACGCTTCCTGCTCCAGAGCCTGCGCGGCAATGGGGCCGCCGCCTGCCAGGACATCACCAAAGCCACGGCCCTGGCCAGCCGAATGGATCCCAAGACCTTGGACCCGCTGCTGCAGGAAGATCTGAAATTGCGCGCCGCCAGCTGCCGCAGCGGGTCCTGATCAGGCAGCGCCGTCAACGGCGGCCGGCTCAGGGCCAACCATCGATCAGCTCCCGCACCATCGCCGGCAGAGCCTGGCGACGCAGCTGACGCTGGCGGTTCTCCAGCAGCAGAGCAATGCGCTCGGCCTTGCTGTCGATCAGGCCATCGACGAGCTGATCGGCCACCCCCAGCTGCAGCCAATGGCAGGTCAGCGGTGCGGTCATGCCGATCCGATGACAGCGGTCTTCCGCCTGCTCGGCATCTCCGGGGGTCCAGGGACGCTCGATCAGCACCACATGGCGCGCCCGATGCAGGGTGAAACCCAGTCCGCCCGTGCCGTAGGTGGCGATCAGCAACGGCGAGCGGCCAGCCTGAAAGGCTTCCACCCGCTCCTGACGCCACCCCACCGGCACGCGCCCGGTGAGCAGTACCGCCCCCGCCGGTTCCCCGGGTGCCCCGTCACCCAGAGCCCCCTCGCCCAGGCCCCCCTGCAGCTGGGCCGCCAGCAGAGTCGCCGTAGCCACAAACCCGGTGAACACCACCACCGGTTCGCCCTCCGCCAGACAGGCGGTGACGAGGCGATGGGCCAGGGACAGCTTGTAGTCCGAACCGATCCGCCGCAGGGCCGTGAGCACAGCCAGGGCCTCAGCGTCGCGGCGGACCCGGCCCTGGGCGGCCCGCCGACGGTAATCGTCGATCACGCCCTGAAGACGATGCCGAAAGCCGCGGGCCTCCGAGGGCGTGAGCTCCGCGGCAACGAGGCGGCGATGCTTGGGCGGGAGATCGAGGCAATCCTGCTTGCGGCGGTGCAACAGCAGGGGGCGGGTCAGCCGCCGGAGTTCCTCCAGCCGGCTCGCCCCCTGGGCCTGCCAGATACGCCGCCCACCCTGCTCACGCCAGTGGCCCTGGCAGAACAACTCCTCATAGCGGCGCTGATCCTCAGCCAGGGGATGGCCGATCGCCGCCAGCAGGGGGAACAGCTGGGCCGGTCGACCGTTCTTCATCGGAGTGCCGGTGAGCAGCCAGATCGCCCTCAGGCGGGGATGACGGGCCAGCCGCAGAAACGCCTGGGTCCGTCTGGCCGCCAGGGACTGGGCATAGTGGGCTTCATCGGCCAGCAACACGGTGCCCGCCGGCGGCAGGGCAGCGGGCAGCCTGGACCAGCTGTGCACCTCCAGATGAAGCTGCAGCGCGGCCGCCTCCCGGCGCCAGTGCGCATGCAGCCCCACCGGCGCCAGCACCACGATGCGGCAATCCGACAGGCGCGCCAGGGTGCGGGCCGCCATCAGGGCCGTCAGGGTCTTGCCGAGGCCCATGGCATCGGCCAGCACGGCGCCGCGGCGGGCCAGGAGCCAGCGCACGGCGGCCCGCTGATGGGCAAACAGGCGGCGCCCATCCGGAAGGGGCTCGGTGGTGGCGGCAGCCTCCACCAGGACCTGATGGGGAGGCAGGGGCGGCAGGGGCTGCTGCAGCCAGGCCAGCCACTGCTCCAGTTCCGGATCCAGAGCAAAGCGGCGCCCCAGGCAAGCCTGCAGCGCACCGGCCGCACGGAGCGGAAACTCCCAGCACCGTTTTCGGCCCAGCCAGCGTCCCGGCGGACGCACCGCCCGGAGCTGGGCCTGGGTCACGGCGTCGTAGGGGCTGACCACCTCAATCAGGCCCGACTCCCCCAGCCGCATCAGACAACGCTGGCGTGGCTCGGACCGCGAGGCCTGTGGCGAGGATGGCTCAGGCAAGCGAAGACGAATCTGTCTCTGGAACTGCCATCCACGACACATTGCCACGCCGGACGATGGGGTCAAACTGCCGCCGAACCGAGGCGCGCACATGCAGGCCAGGGATGCGGTCTTCTTGGAAGATCTCTGCCCAAAGTTGCGTGCCAGACGCTGGCGACGGTCGATCCATCAGGTGACCGACAGCCACTGCCTCTACTGCGGACGACCTTCTGAATCCATTGATCATGTGCTGCCCCGCAGCCGCGGGGGGATGAGCGTCACGGAGAACTGTGTACCGGCCTGCCTGGCCTGTAACGGCGCCAAAGGGGATACCGAGGCCTTCGACTGGTACCGCCGTCAGTCGTTCTACGACCCGCGTCGCGCCATGGCTCTGCGCGCCTGGATGGACGGCGATCTGCGCCTGGCCCTACGGCTGCTGCAGTGGAGTCTTCCGGCCCAGGCCGGGCCAGGCGCTGCGGGCGCTGACCCGGCTCACCAGACGCGGCAGGCGACAACGCCGTTGTATCGCTGGCAGATGGCCTCCTGATCGGCCGGTCGCTCTGGAGCCACCAGAAGCGCCATCACCACCAGCAGCACGGCCAGCAGTGCCGTGATCGCCACGGAGTCGACCGGCTCCGCGGAGCGATCCGGCACGCACGTCAACGGCCGCTGCCTGGATCCCGCAGGGGCGACAACCGTCCGGGCCCGAGCGGTGCCGCGCCGGAAGCGGGGTGGTCGCGGGCGGGCGACGAGAAGCGGCAGCACAGGCAGAGAGGATGGGGAGGAACAGGGCACGGCAACACCTGGAATGATCGGCTAATACATCTGTACTGTTTCTCGATCTGGCTGTCAAGGCCCTCGCCGTACCCCTTCGCCTGCCTTCAGCCGCACTGCAGGCGCCCGCACTACAGGCCCCCGTGCTGCCCTCACCCACGCCGTCCTCGACCGTGCCGCCCTCGTCTGCTCCGCTCCCGCTCCTCCTGCCTGCAGCACTGCGCCCCCGGCGGGTATTGGTGGTGGGCGGCGGCTACAGCGGCAACCGCTTCGCGGCGGCGCTGAGCGCCCAGGCGGTGCCGGTGATCACAACCCACCGCCGGCCGGCCGATGCCAACGCACCACTGACCTGGCTGCCGTTCGACAGCGAAGCCGGCATAGTGCCCGGCCGCACCGATCTGGAGGGCTTCAGCCATGTGCTCACCACCGTGCCGCCGGGCCGCGATGGCCGCGATCCGGTGCTCGATCTGCTCGGACCGTTGCTGCGCAGCCTGCCCCTGCAATGGCTGGGCGTTCTCTCCACCACCGGCGTCTATGGCGACACGGCCGGTGCCTGGGTTGACGAGACAGCCCCGCTGCAACCCTCGCTGGAGCGCAGCCGCGCCCGGGTCGCCAGCGAAGCCGGTTGGCGAGCTCTGGGACTGCCCCTGCAGATCTTTCGTCTACCGGCGATCTATGGCCCCGGCCGCAGCCCCTTCGCCAGCCTGCGCAGCGGCCGCAGCCGGCTGATCCACAAGCCTGGCCAGGTGTTCAGCCGCATCCACGTCGACGACATCGTCGGGGCGCTGTTGCATAACCTCGCCCTGCCGGCGGAACAACGGTCACCCGTGCTCAACGTCTCGGATAACAGACCCTGCCCCTCGAGCGAAACCCTGGGCTACGCCGCCCACCTGATCGGCCATCCCCTGCCGCCGGTGGAGTCGTACGACGCCATCGCCGACACGATGAGCCCGATGGCCCGCAGCTTCTGGAGCGAGAACCGGCGCGTCGGCAACCTGCTTCTCTGCCAGAAGCTGGGGTATCGCCTGCGGTACCCCAGCTACCGCGAGGGCTACCGCGCCTGCCTGCAGGAAGAAAACGGGACACCTGAACCCGACTGAACAGCACGGGCGAGGACGCGCCCCTCAGGGGGAGCTGTCCGAGGCACAGACCGGTGTGGCCTTCTCCTGCAGATCCTGCATGGTGGGAATGTTCAGGTCCCTCAGCATCCGGCAGGAATCCAGCACGATCCAGCCACGGCTCAGTCCCGTGGCCACCCCCAGCAGCAACAGACCACCCAGCAACCAGCGAATCATGGTGTCAGCAGGTCCAGGTACTCCCTACCTTGACGCTAGGAGAGCCCGGCGGCTGGCCATCGCCCTCGGCGACCCCGCCGGCATCGGTATCGAAGTGACCCTCAAGGCGCTGGCCAGGCCGCTCCCCGGCGACCTGGTCCCAGTGCTGGTGGGGTGTCGGCGTTGGCTGGAACGCAGCTACGAAGCCCTGCGCGTCCACAGTCGTGAGGCCCTGGCCGATCCGGCAGATTTCGAGGTGGTCGACCTGCCGCTGCTGGAACCAGCCGCATGGGGGCAAAGCACACCCGCCTGCGGCGACGCCTGCTTCCACTGGCTCACGGCGGCCACCGAACAGGTGCTGCAGGGCGATTGCGACGCCCTTGTGACAGCCCCGATCGCCAAGGCAAGCTGGGCGGCCGCCGGGCATCCGTACCCGGGCCAGACGGAACGGCTGTCCGAACTGGCCGGAGGGGCACCGACCTCGATGCTGTTCACGGCCCGCTCACCGCGAGGAAACTGGCGACTCAACACCCTGCTGGCCACCACCCACATCCCCCTCGCAGCAGTGCCGGCAGCCCTGGGACCGGAGCTGGTGCAGACCAAGCTGGACGTGCTGCTGAGCTTCTGCCAACGCTTCAGCCCACGGCCGCGGCTTGTGGTGGCCGGACTCAATCCCCACGCCGGCGAAGCGGGCCAGCTCGGCCGCGAGGAGCTCGAGTGGCTGAACGCCTGTCTGGAGGACTGGCGCAAATGCCATCCCAACGTGACCCTGCAGGGCCCACTGCCACCGGATACCTGCTGGCTGGACGCCGGCAGCGCCTGGCACGGCCATGGCCCAGGTGCCGATGGCTATCTGGCCCTGTACCACGATCAGGGCTTGATCCCCGTGAAGCTGCTGGCCTTTGATGCCGCCGTGAACACCAGTCTGGGGCTGCCCTTTCTGCGCACCTCTCCCGACCATGGCACCGGCTTTGACATCGCCGGCCTGGGAGTGGCACGACCCGACAGCATGGCAGCGGCAATCACGACGGCCTGGGAATTCGGCTGACACTGCCCATCGAGCCGGCGGCTCCAGGGCCGTTCAGACCGATTTGACGCGCATCAACACCTGGCCGAACTCAACCGGCGTGCCGTTCTCCACAAGGATCTCGACGAGCTCCCCACTCACTTCTGCCTCGAGCTCATTCATCAGCTTCATGGCCTCAAGAATGCAGATCGGCTGACCGGCACTGATCCGATCACCCAGCTCCACAAAGGAAGGCTCCCCAGGGGCGGGAGACCGATAGAACGTGCCCACCATCGGTGCCGTGATATCGATCAGATCACTACGCGCAGCGGCGGCGGCAGGTGGCGGCGCCGAAGGAGCGGATGGTGCGGCCGGGGTCGTGGGCATCGGTGTCTCAAGGCCAGGGCTGGCCACCGGCGCCTGGACCAGGGTGACCGGGGCCGTGCTGGGGAGGTTGCGACGCACCTCCAGGCGGAAGTCATCACCCTCGAGCCTGAGCTCCTGGATGTCGCTCTCACCAAGCAGGGCCAGGAGTCGGTGAAGTTGGTCGTGATCGAGCTGCATGGTGATCAGGTCTCCCGGCCGAGGTAGCTGTCGGTGCGGGTATCGATCTTGATCTTCTCGCCGATCGACAGGAACAGGGGGACCATCACCTGGGCGCCGGTCTCGACGATGGCGGGCTTCGTTCCACCGGTGGCCGTGTCACCCTTCACGCCGGGATCGGTCTGGGTGATCTCCAGCACCACCGAATTGGGCAACTCCACCTCGAGGGGCTTGCCGTTCCAGGACACCACGTTCACCTCCATCCCCTCCTTGAGGTACTTACGGCTGTCGCCGATCTGCTTGGCCGTGAGGCGGGTCTCCTCATAGGAGCTCATGTCCATGAACACATAGTCCTCGCCCTCCATGTAGGTGTGCTGGAGGGTGCTCTTCTCGAGGATGGCCTGGGGGAGCATTTCCCCGGCACGGAAGGTCTTTTCGACCACGTTGCCGCTCTGGACGGCCTTCAGCTTCGTACGCACGAAGGCCGAGCCCTTGCCGGGTTTCACATGGAGGAATTCAACGACCCGCCAGACCTGCCCATCCAGCTCAATCGAGGTCCCGGTACGAAAGTCGTTGCTGGAGATCATTCCGGCGGTTCGGATGGGGCGGATTGTACGGCTGGCTACCGGAGCGTCCTTGCGAAGGCTTGCGCAGCAGGCGCGGTCGGCTCCGTAACCCTGTGCCAGATTCCTGATAAAGGCAGCAGGAGCGGGGCCATGGTGGTGGGTCTGGGGCAAGTCGTTCCGGCAGAGGAGAGACAACGGTTCGGGCGCACGGACCGGGCGGGTGGCTCCCTGTGGCGGCAGGCCCTTGGCCTGATGCTGCTGGCCCTGCTGCTGCTGGCTCCGGCCTCCGGGCCGGCCCTGGCAGCCCTGCCCCCCGGCAACGCCATCAGCGATCCCACGGCCCTGCTGCGCAATGCCCTGCCGATCCAGGCCTCCGATCTGCAGGATCTGCAGCATCGCCTCGAGGCCACCAGCGACGACCTGCGGGCCAAGCGCTGGAACGCCCTGCTCGGGGCCGTGCGCCGCAGCCAGTCGCTGCTCGCCTCCCGCCAGGAGGCGATGGTGAACAACTTCCCGGACACCGATCGCGACGCCGCAGGCACCCTCCTGAGCAAGCTGGGCGACCAGTTGGAGACGCTGGCCGGCACCGCCGAACAACAGAACCGCGATGCCTTCCTGGCGGCACGCCGGCAGGCCCTGGCCACGATCGGCGCGGCCGAGGCGATGCTGGTCGGGCCCTTCCCCTATGCCATCCCCGAGAGCTTCGCCGACCTGCCACGGCTGCTGGGGCGCGCCACGGTGCAGCTGACCACCACCAAGGGTGATCTCACTGCGGTGGTGGATGGCTACAACGCGCCGCTCACCGCCGGAGCCTTCGTGGACCTGGCCCAGCGCGGCTTCTACGACGGCCTGCCCTTCATCCGCGCCGAAGACTTCTACGTGCTCCAGACCGGCGATCCCAGTGGTCCGGCCGATGGCTTCATCGATCCCACCACGAAGCTGGAGCGGCATGTGCCCCTGGAAATCCGCGTTCCCGGCGAGAAGGCCCCCTTCTACAACCAGACCTTTGAAGATCTGGGGATGTTCAAGGCGGAGCCGGTGCTGCCCTTCTCCAGCAAAGGCACCCTGGGATGGGCCCACTCCGATGAGGCCCTCGACGACGGCTCCTCCCAGTTCTTCCTGTTCCTGTTCGAGCCCGAACTGACGCCCGCGGGCCTCAACCTGATCGACGGCCGTTATGCCGCCTTCGGTTATGTGGTCGACGGCTTCGACGTTCTCGAGGAACTCACCGCCGATGACGGCATCGTCAGGATCCGGGTGCTGGAAGGCGCAGAGAATCTTCAGGCCCATGGCTGAACCGGCCCCTCCGGCTTCGGCCGGAGACCGTGGATCACTGGCCTCCCCAACCACCCTGTCCGATCTGGGTGAATGGGAGCTGATCCGGCGCCTGGGGGCCTTCGCCCCCACTGACCAGTTCAGCGACGATGCCGCCCTCGTGCCCGGAGGCAGCGGCAGCATCGTGATCAACACCGATGTACTGGTGGAGGGCCTTCACTTCAGTGAGGCCACCACCGGAGCCGCCGATGTGGGCTGGCGCGCCGCCGTGGCGAATCTCTCGGACCTGGCGGCCATGGGCTGCCAGGAAGTAGTGGGGCTGACGGTGGGGCTGGTGGCTCCACCCACCACGGCCTGGGCCTGGGTGGAGGAGGTCTATCAGGGCCTGTCTGCGGCCCTGCGTCGCTATGGAGGCACCCTGCTGGGGGGGGACTGCAGCGCTGGCAACCAGCGCCTGCTGGCGATCACGGCCCTGGGCCGGCTGGCGGCGGCTTCCCAGCAGACCGCCGCTGCACAGGGAAGGACCCATGGCATGATCCGCCGCGGCGGCGGACGGGCCGGCGATCTGCTGGTGAGCACGGGCCACCATGGCCTCAGCCGCCTGGGGCTGGCGTTGCTGCAGGGGGATTCAGGCCTCGACGTCGCGGCGATCGATCCCTCGCTGCGGCAGCGGGCCATCGAGGCCCACCGACGGCCGCGGCCCCGTTTCGATGCGGTGGAAGCTCTGCACCGCAGCCAGCCGGCTGGGGAGCCCTGGCGGGTTGGGGGCACCGACAGCAGTGATGGCCTGGTGGCCGCAGCCCAGGCGATCGGCGCCGCCAGTGGTTGCGATGTACTGCTGCAGAGCACCACCTTGCCGATGGATCCGGCCATGGGCCTCCTGCCGCAGGGGCGGCGCTGGTGCCTGGGGGGCGGAGAGGATTTCGAACTGGTGCTGGCCCTGCCGCGGGCCTGGGCGCAGGCCCTGGCCGAGGAGCTGGAGGAGGGTCAGCTGATCGGCGCCCTGGTGGCTGGGAGCGGCGTGGTGCGCTGGGCGGAGAACCGCGAGCCCCTGGCAGCAGACAATGCCGGCTTCAGCCACTTCCGCGCAGCTTCGACTGATTGAGACCCTGCACCTGCACAGGCCTGAAACCAAAAAACCGCCCCCAGGAGGAGGCGGCTCGACTCTCGGCAGAACCAGGCTGTGATCACAGGCTGGGTGATCACAGACCGGGTGTTCACACAACAGTGATCACTTCCAGTTGCTGGCCACCACTTCAGCAAGATCGACGACGCGCTGGCTGTAGCCCCACTCGTTGTCGTACCAGGAGATCACTTTCACCATATTGCCGTCCATCACCATGGTGAGGTCGGAATCCACGATGGTGGACTCATTGGTACCGGCATGGTCGGTGGAGACCAGGGGCAGATCCGAGTACTTGATGATGCCCTTCATCTCGTTCTGCGAGGCGGCCTTGAAAATGGCATTCACTTCCTCCTTGGTGGTGGAGCGGCTCACCTCCAACACCATGTCAACCACCGAAACATTGGGGGTGGGCACCCGCATGGCAATGCCGTTGAGCTTCCCCTTCATCGGCGGATACACCAGGGCCACAGCCGTGGCAGCACCGGTGGAGGTGGGCACGATGTTCACGGCGGCGGCACGGGCTCGGCGCAGATCTCGGTGGCTGGCATCGAGAATGCGCTGGTCACCGGTGTAGCTGTGCGTGGTGGTCATCATGCCCTTGATGATCCCCAGGGACTGATCAAGTACCTTCACCAGCGGCGCCATGCAATTGGTGGTGCAGCTGGCGTTGCTGATGATGTTCCAATCATCGTGGCGGTACTCGTGAGCATTCACGCCCACCACAAAAGTACCGACGCCTTCCCCTTTACCTGGTGCCGTGATCAGAACTTTGCTGGCACCAGCCTCAATGTGCTTGCCCGCACCCTTCTGGTCGATGAAGACGCCGGTGGCCTCAATCACCAGATCAACGCCCCACTCCTTCCAGGGAAGGTTGAGTGGATTTCGATCCGAGAAACACTTGATCGACTTGCCATTCACGATGATGGAGTCATCGGTGTAGCTCACCTCCGCATCACGGATGTGGCCCAGCATCGTGTCGTACTCCAGCAAGTGTGCGTTGGTACGCGGATCCGAGGTGTCATTCAGGCCCACCACCTCGATACCGGTGTTGGCACCCCGGCTCAGCCAGCAGCGCATGAAGTTGCGACCGATCCGGCCAAATCCATTGATCGCAACACGCAGGGTCATGGCAGAAAACGGCGAAAACCGCTAGCAAAGGTGATTTTGGCTATGAATCATACAGAAATCATTGGCGCACCTCCTTTGCTGTGAGCTGGCCGCTTGACTGCCACACCGAGAAGCGACGCATCTCGTAAAGGTTCAGGGCCCTTTCACGGCTTAACTTCTACGAGCATGGAGACCCCTTTGGCCCTGTCGCTCAACCGCCAGCAACCGATTCACTTCATCGGTGTCGGCGGCATCGGCATGTCGGCCCTCGCTGGGATTCTGGCGGAGCGGGGCTTCAGCGTCAGCGGCTCCGACCCCCGCGACAGCGCCGTGCTGCAGGCACTGAGGCATCGCGGTGTCCGGGTGTTCCGCGAGCAGAGCGCCAGCACGATCTCCGCCATCCGCAGCGGCACCTCCCATCAACCCCTTGTGGTGATCAGCACCGCCGTGCCAGCCAGCAATGCCGAGCTGAAGGAGGCTGAGCGGGCCGGTCTGCACATCTGCCACCGCTCCGACGTACTGGCGGCTCTGATCAACGGCCAGCCCTCGATCGCCGTGGCCGGCAGTCACGGCAAGACCACCACCAGCACGCTGATCGCCACCCTGCTGGAGGCCACCCACCACGACCCCACCGCGGTGATCGGCGGCATCGTGCCCGCCTTCGGCAGCAATGGCCGCAACGGAGCGGGCAAACTGCTTGTGGCAGAAGCGGACGAGTCGGACGGATCCCTGGTGAAGTTTCGCGCCCAACTGGGGGTGCTCACCAACCTGGAACTGGACCACACCGACCACTACGCCGACCTCGAAGCCCTGATCGGTACCGTTCGCCGCTTCGCCGCCAGTTCCAGTGAGGTTCTGGCCAATCGCGACTGTCCGATCCTGCGGGCGCACTTCAACGCCGACCACTGGTGGTCGATCGAGACGGCCGAGGGGGTGGCCTTCGCGGCTCTGCCGCTGGAGGAACGCGGCGACGGCACCACGGTGCGCTTCTTCGAAGGGGGGAGCCCCAGCGGCGAATTCCATCTGCCCCTGCCAGGCCGCCACAACCTCAGCAACGCCGCCGCCGCGATCGCCGCCTGCAGGCTGCAGGGGGTGTCCTTCGCCGAGCTACGCCAGGCCGTGGAACGGTTGCAGACCCCTGGACGGCGGTTTGACTATCGCGGCAGCTGGAACGGTCGCCTGATCGTGGATGACTATGCCCACCATCCCAGCGAGGTGAGTGCCACCCTCACCATGGCGCAGCTGATGGTGAGCAGTGGTCGCAGCCCCCTGCCTGCAGACCCCCGGCGGGTGGTGGCCGTGTTTCAGCCCCACCGCTTCAGCCGAACGGCCCAGTTCCTTGAGGGCTTCGCCGAGGCCCTCAGCTGTGCGGATGCGGTGCTGCTGGCTCCGCTGTACGCCGCCGGCGAGGCGCCGCTGCCCGGGATTGACAGCACCGCGATCGCCGTTCTGCTGCAGCGGATTGCCCCTGCGTTGCCGGTCCAGGTGGCTGCCTCGCTCGACCAGCTGGCCGAGCTGGTGACGACATCCACCGAACGTGGCGATCTGGTGCTGGCCATGGGCGCCGGGGATGTGAACGGTCTGTGGGACCGCCTGCAGAACCTGGGCGAGACTGACCTCCCCGTCACCGCGGTGGCGGCCTGAACGTGATGCAGACCACTGTGGGGCCACCCGCTGGGCTCCGCCAGGACGTTCGGCTCGGTGATTACACCACCTGGAAGGTGGGCGGTCCGGCGTCCTGGTTTGCCGAGCCTGCCAGTCAGCTGGAACTGCTGGCCCTGGTGAGCTGGGCGATCAGCGAGGGCCTGCCGCTGCAGTGCATCGGGGCCGGCTCCAACCTGCTGATCTCGGATGCCGGGCTCGACGGCCTGACCCTCTGCCATCGGCGCCTGCAGGGCAGCCGTCTCGACCCCCACGAGGGCCTGGTGGTGGCCGAAGCGGGAGAGCCGATCCCCACCCTGGCGCGGCGGGCCGCCCGGGCCGGACTGAGCGGTCTGGAATGGGCGGTGGGCATCCCCGGCACAGTCGGAGGTGCCGCCGTGATGAACGCCGGCGCCCAGGGGGGCTGTACGGCGGAGTGGCTGGAGTCGGTGCGGGTGGTGGATCCGCAACGGCCGCAACACCCTTTCGACCTGCGCGCCAGCGAGCTCGACTTCGCCTACCGCCACAGCCGGCTCCAGCAGGAGCGACTGATCGTGCTCTCCGCCCGCTTCCGACTGAGCCCCGGCCACGACCCCGCGGCAGTGACCGCCCGCACCAGCAGCAATCTGCACAGCCGCACCAGCACCCAGCCCTATCAGCAACCAAGCTGCGGCAGCGTCTTCCGCAACCCCGAACCCCAGAAGGCCGGGCGGTTGATCGAAGACCTGGGTCTCAAGGGTCTCAGCATCGGCGGCGCCCAGGTGTCACCCCTGCACGCCAATTTCATCGTCAACACCGGTGCGGCCCGCGCCGCCGACATCGATGCCCTGATCCAGGCAGTTCAGGCGCGGGTACGGCAACACCATGGCATTGAGCTCCATCCAGAGGTGAAACGACTCGGGCCCTAACCTGAGCGGAGTTTCCCAACCGTGATGGCTGGCTTCGGTCTTCCCAATTTCGGTCAACTCACCGAAGCCTTTCGCAAAGCTCAGCAGATCCAGCAGGACGCCCAGAAACTGCAGGACGAGCTTGATGCCATGGAGATCGAGGGCAGCAGTGCCGATGGACGAGCCAGCGTCTGGCTCACCGGCAACCAGCAGCCCCTGAAGGTACGCCTCAGTGCCGAACTGGTGGCAGACGGCGCTGAGGCCACCGAAACGGCCACCCTGGAGGCGCTCAAGGCCGCCTACGACCTCTCCACCAGCACCATGAAGGAGCGGATGGAAGAACTGACCGGCGGCCTCAATCTCAACCTGCCCGGCATGGGGGGCTGAGCTGGAAGGGCCCGGAGGCTGAGGCCAACCGGGATCAGTCCTGTTCCAGATCCTGGCTGGCCTGCTGCCGTTGTCGCCGCCGCGACAGCTGGCGCAGGGGAGCGGCCAGACGCAACGCCTCGCCATCGCCGCGCTGGCGATCACTGACCTTGATCGGGACCGCCGCCGCCGTGGCCTCCACCTCGGCCAGGCACTGGCCATACAGGGTGTAGCGATCCCAGTCAGAACCAAGGCTGCATCCCGGATCCTGCTGATGGCGGCAGTTGCGGAAGCGGCAGGGCTGCTCGGCCAGACGCCGCCGTATCTCGGGGAACAGCTGCGCCAGTGCCTCCGGCTGGGCTGGCAACACGGGGCGGTTGAATCCCGGCGTATCGGCCAGCAGCACCCCCTCCGTCAACGGAAACAGCTCCACGTGGCGGGTGGTGTGGCGGCCCCGCTGCAATCGCCCCGACACCGCCGCCACCCGCAGGTCCAGATCGGGCCGCAGGGCGTTGAGCAGGCTGCTCTTGCCCACTCCGGAGGGTCCACAGAAGACGGTGATGCCAGGAGTGCGAAGGCGGGCACGCAGGGCCTCCAGGCCGGCGCCCGTGGCAGACGAGACCGGCAGGGGGTCGTAGCCCCACTGGCGCAGCCGGTCGCACCAGTGGTGCTGCAGGGCGGCCTCGGTGAGATCGGCCTTGGCCACCACCAGCTCGACCCGGCAGCCAGTGGCTTCGGCGGTGAGCAGGAAACGGGTCAGCTGCAGGGGGTCGACGGCCGGTTGCTGCAGGGCCACCACCACCACAATCCGCTCCACGTTCGCCACCGCCGGCCGTTCCAGCAGATTGCGGCGCGGCCGCACCCGCTCGATCGCCGCCCGGCCACTGGTCCAGTCGACCCCGCCCAGTTCGACATGATCCCCCACAGCGACCTGCTGGCCGCTCTTGTCGAGCCGGGTGCGGCGGGTGCAGAGCAGGCGCTCACAGCCATCGGGACCGGGCCGATCGAGCCGCACCCAGCAGAAGTTGGCGAGCAGGGCGACCACCTGGCCGGCACAGATCCTCTCGCTGTTGATCTGATCAGGGCGCTCAGGCGCCATGGCGACGAATCCAGAGGCGCACGCTGCCGTCGTTCCGTGCCGCTTGGCGCAGGCCATGGCCGTCGGCCGCGATGCCCTGGCTCACCATCGTCAGCGGCTCGCCGGGATCCAGGTCGACCTGCAGCCAGGCCCCGTCAGGGATCCTCTCGAGGGCCAGGCGGGTGCGGATGAAGTTGAGCGGACAGGGGGTGCCGACCAGATCGAGACAAGCGGCGATCGCGATCTGTTCAGGAGCCTCTTCAGGGGTCTGGTCTCCCCCGCCGGACGCTGCAGGCACGGCGGCATTCATCCGCCGAAGAGCCCTCCGAACAGGCCGCTCTTGTGATGGTGCCGATGGCCCTTGCTGGTGTGGTGGCCAGCCAGTTCCTCCAGCAGCTCCCGCTCCTCACCGGAGAGCTTGGTGGGCAACTGCACCTTGACGGTGAACAGGTGGTTGCCACGGGCGACGGGATTGCCGAGCTTCGGCACCCCCTTGCCCTGGAGGGTGAGCACGGCGCCGGGCTGGGTGCCCGCCGGGATCTCCAGCTCGGTGGTGCCGTCCACGGTCTCCACCTCGATGGTGTCGCCGAGGATCGCCTGCAGATAACTGAGCGTCACCTGGGACTGGATGTTGAGCCCTTCGCGGCGCAGCTGGGGATGGGGCTGAACCGTGAGGAACACGTAGAGATCCCCGGCCGGACCGCCGCGCTGGCCGGCATTGCCTTCGCCCGCCACCCGCAGCCGGGTGCCCGAATCGACCCCGGCGGGAATGTTGATCCGCAACTTCTTGCGCACCTGCTGCAGCCCCTGACCGCCACAGGCGTTGCACGGATCAGCGATCACCTGGCCACTGCCTTCGCAGTTGGGGCAGGGGGCCACCTGGGTGAAGCTGCCGAAAGGCGTGCGGGTGGCGCGGCGGACCTGACCGGCACCTCCGCAGGTGCCGCAGGTGGTGGGGCCGCTGCCGGCCTTGGCGCCTGAGCCACTGCAGGTGCTGCAGGTTTCGAGATGGCGGATCTGCACATCCTTCTCCAGGCCAGCGATGGCCTCGGCAAAGCTGATCGTCAGATCCAGGCGAAGATCATCGCCTTGGCGGGGCCCACGGCGCCGGGCCCCACCAGAGGCGGCCGCGCCGCCGAAACCGCTGAAGAAAGTTTCAAAAAGATCGGCGAAACCGCCCATGTCGCCCACGTCGGGCATGCCGGACGATCCCCCCAGACCGGCTTCACCGAACTGGTCGTAGCGGGCGCGGGTCTGGGGATCGCTCAGCACCTCATAGGCACGGCCGATCTCCTTGAATTTGTCCTCAGCACCGGGATCCTTGTTGATGTCCGGGTGGTACTGACGCGCCAGCCGGCGGTAGGCCCGCTTCAGAGTCTCTGCATCGGAGTCGCGACCGACGCCCAGCAGCTCGTAGTAATCGGCCATCAGCCGCCCTGCTCCTCACGCGGTTCAGAATCACTGCTCGGGCCAGGTCCCATCGACACCTTGACCAGGGCGTGACGCAGCACACGACCATTGAGGTGGTAGCCCCGCTGAAGCTCCGCGACCACCACATCCTCGGGGTGCTCATCGCTGGGTTCCCGCATCACCGCTTCATGGAGGCTGGGATCAAACGGCTCACCTTCGACCCGCATCGGCGAGACACCCAGCTGTTTGAACACATCCACGAGCTGCTTGTAGAGACCCTGGTAGCTGCGGTGCAGGGTCTGGGCCTCCTCGCTCTGGGGGTTGAGCTGCTGGCGGGCGCGATCGAAGTTGTCCACCACCGGCAGGATTTCACTGAGGGTGGAGCAGGTGATCTGCAGGCGCAGATCCTCCTGATCACGACTCTGGCGTTTGCGGAAGTTATCGAAGTCAGCGGCGATGCGCATGTACTGGCTGCGCAGGGTGTCGTTTTCGGCTTGCAGTGTTGCCAGACGCTGCTCCAGAGCTGGTGTGGACTCGTCAGCCTCGGCGTCAGCCCGGGCATCACCAGCTGCGTCCTCGCCCATGGAGGGGAGAGTCTCCCCCACGGAGGGGGAGCCGGTGTCCTCGACGGCAGACCCCTCGGCGGAGACGCCCTCACCATTGGCAGGCACGGAACTGGCCTCGGTCATCGGATGGGTGTCACCACTCATGCTGACTGGAGCGCAAATCGGATCTAGACATGTTGGAACTCAGGGCCCTCCTCCCACAAGCGGCGGAAGCCCGCACCTTTGAGCCCAGCGGTTCCGGCCCATGACTCTGACCCCCATCCGCCCGGTTGCCGACGCCCTGTTCCCCGAACAGCAACGGCTGGAAGTGGAGCTGCTGCTCGGCGAGCCGGTGCTGCGGCCCCAGGATCTGGAACGGGCCGATCACCGCCTGATGGCCGACGACCAACCGATTCGCGTCGAACGCTGGAGAGAACTGGGCTGTCTGCCCCTGCAGCAAAACGGCCAGGCCCTGCAGGTGGCCATTCCCACGCACTGGGGCCCGGCAAGCCAGCAGAGCCTGGCGGAGGAACTGACAGACGCGGGCCTGACCGCCTCCTTCAACCTCGCCCTGGCCAGTGACCTGAGCGAGCGACTGGAGAACCTCGAAACCACTCCGGTCCCTGGGGACGCCCCATCGGCCACCGCTGTCTCCAGCGTCCGTGGGATCGACGACAGTGACACCGACGACTTCCATCTCGACGACGACCACGAGGAAGACAACGAGGGCAACGGTCATGAAGACCACGTCGCTTACACGATCCAGCCACGATCCCTGATCGAGGATCTGGCGATCTCAACAGGTGGAAGCGAACTGAGAGAGGTCACCGACGACCTCCAGGAGCTGGAGATCAGCAGCGAGAGCGCCAACGCCTCACCAATCGTGAGCCTGGTGGATCGGATCCTGATTGAGGCGTTGAGTGCCGGAGCCAGCGACATTCACATCGAACCCCAGGAACATGCCCTTGAAGTTCGCTTCCGTCAGGACGGTGTTCTGCAGAAACACTTCGAGGATCTGCCCAAGAGCCTGATCCCCGCGGTCACCTCCCGCTTCAAGATCATGGCGGATCTGGATATCGCCGAGCGGCGAATGCCTCAGGACGGCCGTATCCGCCGCACCTTCCGTGGCCGGAAGATGGATTTCCGTGTCAGCACCCTGCCGACCCGGCTGGGCGAGAAAGTGGTGCTCCGTCTGCTCGACAGCGGCGCCACCCAACTGGGTCTCGATACCTTGATCACGGATCCACAGGCGCGCGAGGTCGTACGCAACCTCGGCTCCAAGCCATTCGGCATGATCCTGGTCACCGGACCCACCGGATCCGGTAAGTCAACGACCCTTTACTCGTTGCTGGCGGAACGGAACAACCCCACAATCAATATCTCCACGGTCGAGGATCCGATTGAATACACCCTCAAGGGGATCACCCAGACCCAGGTCAACCGCGACAAGGGGCTTGATTTCAGCGTGGCCCTCAGGGCCTTCATGCGGCAGGACCCCGACGTGCTCCTGGTGGGGGAAACACGTGACCTGGAGACGGCCAAGACCGCGATCGAAGCAGCACTCACCGGCCACCTGGTCCTCACCACCCTCCACTGCAACGACGCCCCCAGCGCCATTGCCCGACTTGACGAGATGGGAGTCGAACCCTTCCTGGTGAGCGCCTCGCTTCTGGGCATCGTGTCCCAGCGGCTGCTACGCCGTGTCTGCGTGCACTGCCGACAGAGCTACCGGCCCACCCCCGAGGAGCTGGGCCGGTTCGGACTACTGGCAGGACGGGAAACCAACGTGACCTTCTTCCGGGCCAACAAGCAGCCCCCCGGAGGCCCCCACGCCTGCCCGATCTGCCAGGGCAGTGGTTACAAGGGCAGGGTGGGGGTTTACGAAGTGCTGCGAATCAACGAAGAGATCGCCGCTGCCATCGCCAAGCGAGCCACCACAGACGTCCTGAGGCGCCTGGCTCTCGAAAGTGGCATGAAGACCTTGCTCGGCTATGGCCTCGATCTGGTTCGCAACGGCGACACCACCCTCGAGGAGGTGGAACGGATGCTGCTCACAGACACGGGTCTGGAATCAGAGCGGCGGGCGCGGATGCTCTCCACGCTCACCTGTGCAGGCTGTGGTGCTGGGCTGCGGGAAGAGTGGCTGGAATGCCCCTACTGTCTGCAAAGCCGCTAAAGACGTGCCATGGACCTGATGATCGAGGATCTGATGGGCAAACTGGTTGAAGATGGCGGTAGTGATCTTCACCTCAGTGCCGGGATGCCTCCTTACGGACGCTTCAATGGCCAGCTTCGTCCGATGACGGAGACAGCGTTGAAGGAGGAAGACTGCAACAGACTGATCTTCATGTTGCTGAACAACGCCCAGCGCAAGCAACTGGAGCAAACCTGGGAACTGGACTGCTCCTATGGCCTCAAAGGCGTCTCCCGATTCCGGGTGAACGTCTATCGCCAACGCGGCACCTACGCCGCTTGCCTGAGAGCTCTTGGCAACAAGATTCCCACTCTGGACATGCTTGGACTTCCACCGATTGTGGAAGAGATGAGTCGTATCCCCAAAGGGCTGGTACTGGTAACCGGTCCGACAGGCTCCGGAAAAACCACCACTCTGGCGGCAATTCTGGATCACATCAACCACACCCGAGCTGAGCATATCCTCACGATCGAGGATCCGATCGAGTTCACCTACCGTTCCGATCAAAGCATCATCCACCAACGTGAGCTCAGTCAAGACACCCGCAGTTTCGCCAATGCCCTGCGGGCAGCTCTTCGCGAAGATCCGGACGTGATCCTGGTTGGTGAGATGCGGGACCTGGAGACGATCCAACTGGCAGTGACCGCAGCCGAAACTGGGCACCTGGTGTTCGGCACCCTGCACACCAGTTCCGCCTCCCAGACGGTGGATCGGATGGTGGACGTTTTCCCGGCGGGCCAGCAGGATCAGATCAGGGTGCAACTCAGCAGCAGCCTGATGGCTGTGTTTTCCCAGACTCTCTGCAGGCGCTGGAATCCGAAACCCGGCCAATTCGGCCGGGTGATGGCTCAGGAGATCATGATCAACACTCCTGCCATCTCCAATCTGGTGCGCGAAGGAAAAACTGCCCAGCTTTATTCCCAGATGCAGACCGGGGCCAGCCTCGGCATGCAGACCCTGGAGAAGGCCCTGGCCAATCTGGTGCTTTCCGAGGAGGTGAAACTGGAGGAGGCTCTCAGCAAGACTGCCAAACCGGAGGAACTACGCCGCCTGGTGGATCAGCTTTCCTGAACACTTACACCTGAACGGCCGTGCCCACTTTCATTGCCACCTACAAGACAAACCGCGGCAAGCAGGTCAGCCTCAATGTGGATGCGGCTGACGTGATCACGGCCAAGCGCAACCTGCGGCGGCGCGGGATTCAAGCCACATCAATCAAACAACAGGTCGACGCCAGATCATCTGCTCTCACCCGGTCAGCCAAGGGAAGCAGCGGCAGCAACCTGATGGACCAGATCAACGGGTTGCTTGAGGGAAAACCGGGCATCAAGGAGAAAGCCTTGTTCGCCAGCAAGATGGCGGCCCTGGTGGATGCGGGGGTTCCGATCGTGCGGGGCCTCAACCTGATGGCCGCCCAACAGAAGCATCCCCTGTTCAAGCGGGCCCTTACCGCCGTCAGCCTGGAAGTGAGCCAGGGAGACAGCCTTGGTGCCGCCATTCGCCGCTGGCCGAAGGTATTCGACAAGCTCACGATCGCCATGATCGAAGCCGGGGAGTTGGGCGGCGTCCTGGATGACACCCTGAAACGTCTTGCCAAACTACTGGAAGATAACGCCAAACTCCAGAATCAGATCAAGGGAGCCATGGGCTATCCCATCGCTGTGCTGGTGATCGCCATCCTCGTCTTTCTGGGCATGACGATCTTTCTGATTCCCACTTTCGCCGAAATTTTCGACAGCCTGGGTGCTGAGCTGCCGGCCTTCACCCAGATGATGGTGAATCTGAGCGCTACGCTGAGATCCAGCTTCTCACTTTTCCTGGTTGGAGGTTTGATTGTAAGCGCCTGGCTTTTCGGACGGGTTTACGCCACGCCGAAGGGTCGAAGAAATATCGATGCAAGCATTCTGAGAATCCCCCTCTTTGGCGAGCTGATCCGCACATCGGCTACGGCTCAATTCTGCCGCACCTTCAGCTCCTTAGCCAAGGCAGGCGTCCCAATTCTATTGGCGCTTGATATCGTCAGAGAAACAACAAGTAACACCATCATTTCGGACGCGATCGATGCAAGCCGAAGAGACATCCTCGAGGGCATTCCTCTCAGCGTCGCCATTGCCCGGAAAAATGTGTTTCCAGAGATGGCCGTTGGCATGATGGCCATCGGCGAAGAAACTGGTGAACTGGATACAATGCTCAACAAAGTTGCAGATTTTTACGAAGACGAAGTTTCGGCTACTGTCAAAGCACTCACCTCCATGCTGGAGCCCGCAATGATCGTTTTCGTGGGAGGCATTGTTGCTTCAATTCTCCTGGCAATGTATCTTCCAATGTTCTCCGTATTTGACAAAATTCGATGAAAGATTAATTTGTTTAGAGAATAAATTATGACCAATATTCGATACTGCTACTTCATGAATTAATTGGTATGAATTGTCCCAAAAGAATGATTGTTCTCCCAGGGGTGTCTTGAGTCCTTGTCATTCAGACTTGTCCGACCATGCCTGGGTTGATCATCAACCCGTCTGATTGACACGGAACACTGGCGGATGCACTGGTCATCTCCGCCCTTCCACGAGTCTCAGGACCCAACTGCCCAACTGCCTGGTTTGCACAGGATCGCTGACTGCTTTGAATCGGATCATGATCAGCGGTTCTCAGCTCCAAGCCCCTGACCGGCCAGCCAGCCCGAACTCCAGCAGTGCTGGAAGTTGAATCCTCCGGTCACCCCATCCACATCGAGAAGTTCGCCCACCAGATACAGGCCTTTCTGTTGCCGACTCTCCATCGTGGCCAGGTTCACCTCGCCGAGGCAGACGCCACCGGCAGTGACGAATTCCTCCCCGAATGGCCCGCGGCCCCGCACCGTGTAGCGACTGGCGCGCAGGGCCGTGATCAAACCCTGTTGACCGCGAGCGGGCAGATCAGCCCAGCGCAGCTGCCGATCCAGGCCCTGCTCCTCCAACAGATGCCACCAGAGGCGCCGGCTCAGCTCCGGCCAGGGCCGGGCCGTGGCCAGCTGGCGCCTGGCCTGCTCACGGCGCAACCTGCCGAAGAGCAGCTCCAGATCGACCAGACTCCGGCCACCGCTCCAGTCCACCTGCAGGAGACCGCGATAACCCTGCTCCTTCAGGGCTCGGGCGGCAAAAGCCGTGAGCCGCAGACAGGCCGGACCACTCAGGCCCCAGTGGGTGATCAGCACGGTGCCACGCTGGCGGAAACGCTCACCAGCAGCACGCTCAAGACCTGGCAGCAGCTCCAGACCCACAGGGTCCATCACCACCCCGGCCAGCTTCGTGAGAGCCGGTGCCTCCAGGGCCAGGGTGAACAACGAGGGCACCGGCGGCACCAGGGTGTGGCCCAGGGAGGCGGCCAGCTGGCGCCCGCTCGGATGGCTGCCGGTGGCCAGCACCAGCTGGGCACAGTCGAGCCGGACGCGAACACCGGCACCGGTCCGCACCTCCAGGCTGAAGCCACCACCGCTGCGGACCTCCGCCCGTTGCAGCGCCGCTCCAGTGCAGAGGCGCACTCCCGCTGCAGTCGCCGCGCGCCGCAGGGTCTCGATCACCGACTGGGAACGGTTGGAACGGGGAAACAGGCGACCGTCGGCCTCCTCCACCAGCTCCAGGCCATGGGCATCGAACCATGCCACCGCATCGCCGCAGGCAAACCGGGAGAAGGGGCCCCGCAGCGCCCGGGCACCCCGCGGATAGTGGCCGACCAACTCGGCCGGATCCCAGCAGGCATGGGTGACATTGCAACGGCCACCGCCGCTGATCCGCACCTTGTGGAGCGGCTCCGGCGTGGCTTCCAGCAGCAGCACATCGCCGCGGCCCGCCTCGGCTGCAGCCACGGCCGCCATGAAGCCGGCCGGACCGCCGCCCGCCACCACCACGGCAGCGCGACTGGGCAGCATGGGGTCATGGCACACACCGTCGACAGCTGTCACCCGATCACCAGTCATCGCTTCAGTGTGGCGCCGATGCTGGACTACACCGATCGGCACTTCCGGGTGCTGATGCGCCAGGTGAGCCGCCGTAGCCTGTTGTACACGGAAATGGTGGTGGCGCAGGCGCTCCACCATGCCAGCCGCCATCGCGATCCGCAGGAGCGGCAGCGGCGTCTGGAGCGGCTGATCGGTTTCGATCCGATCGAACATCCCCTGGCACTGCAGCTGGGCGGTGATGATCCGGTGCTTCTGGCGGAGGCCGCCTCACTCGCTGCCGCCTGGGGCTACGACGAGATCAACCTCAACGTGGGCTGCCCCAGCCAGAAGGTGCAGCAGGGGCGCTTCGGCGCCTGTCTGATGGCTGATCCTCAGCGGGTGGCCCGCTGCGTGGCGGCCATGGCCGAGGCCAGCGGCCTGGCGGTCACGGTGAAACACCGGATCGGCATCGATGACCATGACTCCTACGAGGCGCTGCTGGACTTCGTCGACACGGTGGCGTCGGCCGGCTGCCAACGCTTTGCCGTGCATGCACGGAAAGCCTGGCTGGAAGGGCTCGATCCCAAGCAGAACCGCACCATCCCCCCCCTGCGCCATGCGCTGGTCCATCGGCTCAAGGCCGATCGTCCCGCCCTCACGATCGAACTGAACGGTGGTCTGCAGACGCCGGCGGCCTGCCTGGAGCACCTCGATCACGTGGACGGGGTGATGGTGGGCCGGGCGGCCTATGACCATCCCCTGCGCTGGGCACGTGTGGACGCCGATCTGTTCAACGACACCGCACGACCGATGGCCCGGGCCTCCACCGTGGTGCGGGGCGTGATGCCCCACGCCGAACGCTGGTGCTCCAGCGGCGGGCGCCTCTGGCCGATCGCTCGTCACCTGGTGCAGGTGGTGGAAGGCGTGAGTGGGGCACGCCACTGGCGGCGGGACCTCACCAGGGCAGCCGGGTCACGCCAGGCCGGCGTGGAGGTCCTGGAGCAGGCCGCGCTCCAGCTGGAGGAGCGCGGCTACTGAAGCAGCCGGTTCAGCCTTCGGCTCCGCTGTAGTGGCCACCATCGGCAGCACCGGTCTCAGCCGATCCGCCGCCGCTGCGGCGACGGCGGGTGCGGCCAGCTTCAAAGCCATCCGAGGCGCCGCCATAACCACCGGAAGGAGCGCCGCCGCCACCTCCGTAGCTGCGGTCTTCCCAGCCACGGGCTCCGGATCCCCGATCGGCGGCATAGCCGCCACCACCGCCTGAGTCGCCCCGGCCATAGCCGCCGCCATAACCACCACCGCCGCCGTACCCACCACCACCCCGACGCGGGGCGCTGCCACGGGGTTCGGCCTTGTTGATCCGCAGGGGGCGACCCATCAGCTCGGCACCCTGAAGGCCCTCGATGGCACGGGCTTCGGTCTCCTCATCCGCCATCTCGACAAAGGCGAAGCCACGCTTGCGCCCCGAATCCCGCTCCAGCGGCAGCGCACAGCTGCTCACCTCGCCGAAGGGGGCAAACAACTCCGCCACATCTTCCTGCTCCGCGCGGAAGGGGAGGTTGCCAACGAAAATACTCACGGACCTGGGGGGCGCCACGCGGCGCCGACGACCACAGAAGCCTAGGAGCGAAGTGGCCAATCGCCGGGATTCCGGCGGGCAGAGGTCACGGCGTGCAACGGTCCTGGGGCAACAGCCGCTGCCGCATCACCTGCAGCCGCGCCTGCACCTGCTCGAAGCCCGTGCCACCCTCGCTGCGGCGGGCGGCCACCACCTGCCGCGGTGCGATGGCGGCGTAGATGTCGTCGGCGAAAGCCGGATGCAACGTCTGCCAGCGCGGCAGGGGCAGATCCCGCAGCAGCACTCCCTCCTGCAGGCAGGTCTTCACCAGACCACCGACAAGCTGGTAGGCCTCGCGAAAAGGCACCCCCCGGGCCACCAGGTAATCGGCCACATCGGTGGCATTGGAAAAATCAGCGGCTACAGCCGCCTCGAGGCGTTGCGGACGGAAGGCCAGCCCCTCCTCGAACAGGATCGCCATCGCCTCAAGGCAATCCAGGCAGGTACGCACCCCGTCGAACAGGGCTTCCTTGTCTTCCTGGAAATCTTTGTTGTACGCGAGCGGCAGCCCCTTGATCATCGTGAGCAGGCCCATCAGATGGCCGAACACCCGGCCGCTCTTGCCCCGCACCAGTTCCGGTACATCGGGGTTCTTCTTCTGGGGCATCAGGCTGCTGCCCGTGGCACAGCGGTCGGTGAGGGCCACAAAGCCGAACTCTTCGCTGGCCCAGAGGATCACTTCCTCGCTGAGGCGGCTGAGATGCACCAGCACCAGGCTGGCGGCGGCCATGAATTCCACGGCGAAATCGCGGTCGCTGACCGCATCGAGGCTGTTGGCGTAGATGGTGTCGAAACCCAGCTCGGCGGCCGTCTGACGGCGATCGATCGGCACCGGCGTCCCCGCCAGGGCCGCCGCCCCGAGGGGGCAGATGTTGACCCGCCGCCGCACATCCGCGAGGCGGGAGCGATCGCGCTCGGCCATCTCGATGTAGGCCAGCAGATGGTGGGCCAGGCAGACCGGCTGGGCCCGCTGCAGGTGGGTGTAACCGGGGATGAGCACCTCGGAATGGCGTTCGGCCTGGGCCAGCAGGGCGCGCTCAAAACGCGCCAGGGCCGCATCGATGGCATCGATCTGCTGCCGCAGCCAGAGGCGCAGATCGGTGCCGACCTGATCGTTGCGGCTGCGGCCGGTGTGGAGCTTCTTGCCGAGGGGGCCGAGCCGTTCGATCAGGCGCCGTTCCACGGAGAAGTGCACGTCTTCGGCCTCCAGGCCCGGCTGGAACAGGCCGGCGGCCGCCTCGGCCCGCACGGCTTCCAGACCCTCGATCAGCTGATCGGCTTCCTCCGCGCTGATCACGCCGCAGCGGCCCAGCATGCGGGCATGGGCCACGGAGCCATCGAGATCCTGCTGCAGCAGAGCGATGTCGAACCCGATCGAGGCATTGAAACGCTCGATCGCCGGATGCAGCCCCTGCTCGAAACGATCGCTCCAGCTGCCGGCCGTTCCGCCGGTCACACCCCGATCCGCAGGCTCGCCGGTGGCCGCACCGCTGGTGGAGGGGGAGGGGGAATCGGCTGCCATCGGGCCAGGCACTGGGGCGATCCGTCAGCTTGCCACCCAGGGCCGATGGGATTCAGCCAGAGCCGCTGGCCTCAGCGGCGGTCGGGCCTTGCTGCGGCCAGCATTTCACCGCAGACCGGCTGCGGCGGGCAGGGACGGCAGCATCACCTCCTCGCGCACCTTCAGCACCACCAGGGAGGCATCGTCGTCGGGCTGGCGATCGTCGCCGACGAAGCGATCGAGGCGGGCGAACAGGTGATCGAGGATCCCCTGGGCACCCACCCCAGACCGACAGGCGGCATGCAGTGCCCGCACGAGACGCTCCTCCTCGAAGCGCTCTCCGGTGAGACCGGGGGCTTCGGTGACACCATCGGTGTAATAGAGCAGCACGTCTCCGGGTTCCAGCACCAGCTGGCCGCAGCCGTACTCGGCCTCGCTCTGCAGACCGATCAGCAGACCCGGGGCATCGAGCCGCTCCACCCTGCCGCTCTGGCGCCGCCAGATCAGTGGTGGATTGTGGGCGGCATTGGCGTAACGCAGCAGGCGGGTGCGGGGGTCGAAATCGGAATAGAAGAGCGTCACGAAGCGGTGCGAGTGGGCCAGGTCTTCCTGGGCCAGCTGGTTGAGGTCGTGCAGGATCCGATCCGGCGCGTGGCCGCTCAGCACCTCCGCCCGCAGCATGCCCCGCAGCAGGGTCATGAGCAGACCCGCCGGCACCCCCTTGCCCATCACATCGCCCATCACCAGCGCCCAACGCCCCTGCTCGCGGCGGCGGCCCATCAGTTGCGGCCGGGTGGGGATGAAGTCGTAGTAATCGCCGCCCACCTGGAAGGCCGGCCGGCAACGGGCCGCCAGTTCCACCCCTTCGATCACCGGGCAGTGGTCGGGCAGCAGCTGGGCCTGGATCTCGGCGCCGCTGCTGAGCTGGCGATCGAGCCGCTCGTGGCGCCGCATATCCGCCAGCAGCAGCTCGTTCTCCAGGGCTACACCGGTGAGATCGGCCACCAGCTGGATGTGGCGTTGGTTCACCTCGCTCCAGCACAACCCATCCGGGCCGCTGAACACATAGAGCCGCCCCCGCTGGTTGCTGCGGGCCACCACCGACGTACCGAACACCTGAACCTCACCGAGCAGGCGGGCGACCAACTGATCCAGCAGCTGCACCACCGCTTCCTCACTGGCCTGGGCCTGGAGGTCGCTGTCGGGCAGGGCGGCGATCTGGCGCAGCAGCTTGGCGCAGCGATCCGGCGGCGAGGCCTGCAGCTGCTCGCGCCAGAGGCGACCATCGGGGTGAAAGACCACCAGCAGGGCCCCCTCGGCCTCCACCAGCCGCGCCGCCACCAGGGCCACCAGCTCGAGAAAACGGCTGAGGTTGGTGAAGCTGCGCAGGGCGAAACCCAGCGACGCCAGCAGTTCGCCGTTGCGGCGTTGCTCGCGACTGAGGCTGTCGAGCAGCTGCCGCAGCGAAGCTGTGGCCGTGAGTGGTGCAGAGGCGGGGGGCGCGATCGCCTCGGGGTCCGGTTGCACGGCGGCAGGATCGGCGCTGGCGGGTAGCGGCGACGGGGCCATGGCGGCCCTGGGCGGCGGCTTGGTGCTCAAGGAGCGGCCGCGGGGAGCTCGCAAGGTAGCAGTGGTTTCCGATCGCCATGGACGCCATCGCAACCGGGGCACCACGGCGGCCCGGCTGCGGCACAAGCCTGGGTCGAACGGCTCAGACCGCCAGCAGGGCCTCGACGAACTCGAAGCTGTTGAAGGGCCGCAGATCGCGGATTCCCTCGCCGGCGCCGATGAAGCGAATCGGCAGACCGGCCTCGTGGGCCACGGCGATGGCCACACCGCCCCGGGCACTGCCATCAAGCTTGGTGAGCACCACGCCCGTGAGTCCGGCGGCCTTGGCAAAGGCCATCGCCTGGCGCAGGCCGTTCTGACCCTGGCTGGCATCCAGCACCAGCAGCGATTCCACGGCGGCATCGGGGGCCAGCTTGTCGATGATGCGCCGCACCTTGGCCAGCTCCTCCATCAGGTTGTGCTTGGTCTGGAGGCGGCCGGCGGTGTCCACCAGCACGAGCTCGGTGCCCTTGGACTGGGCCGCGCCGATGGCGTCGTAAACCACGGCAGCGGGATCGGCATTGGCGCTCGGGTTGGCGATCACCGCCACGCCGCTGCGCTCACCCCAGATCTGCACCTGCTGCACGGCGGCGGCCCGGAAGGTGTCGGCCGCGGCGATCAGGCAGCTGTAGCCACTGCGCACCGCCAGGTTGGCCAGCTTGCCGAGGGTGGTGGTCTTGCCGACGCCGTTGACCCCCACCATCAGCCAGACGTTGAGCCGTTCCCGTTCGGGGGCGAGCAGGGGAACGCCACTGGCGGTGATCGGTTCGTCCAGGAGGCCACGCAGCTGTTCCTTGAGGAACCGGATGCCTTCAGCCGGGTCCACCACCTCCTCGTTGAGGCGCTGCCTCAGGGCCTCGAGCACCTGATCGGTGGCCTGCACGCCCACATCGGCGCGCAGCAGGGTGGTTTCGAAGTCGTCGAGCACCTCGGGGGTGAGCGGATCGTCGCCGAGGCGATCGAGCAGCTGGGTGACGAAACCGCGCCGGGTCTTCTCAAGGCCGCGGCGCAGACGACCCAGCCAGTCGATCTCCTCCAGGGAGATGTCGTCGAGCTGGCGGCCCTGGGCGGCCAGCACCTCGGCCGACCAGGTGAAGGTGTCGTCGAAGGCGCCGAGGCTGGGTTCGGCGGCATCCGCCTGCGGCGAGGGCTGAGCAGGGGCGGCTGTAGGGGTGCCGGTGTCGGTCAGCTCGGTGGAGGCGATCAGCTCCTGCTGACGCTGGCGCCGCTGGGCCGCGGCTTGCTCAAGCAGGGACAGACCGGCCGCGGGTGCAGGGGAAGCTTGCGGCGCTGGGGCGCTGGGGGAGCTGTCTGGTGACGACGCTGCAACGTCTGACTCCTCAAAGGAAGCTGAGGCAGAGGGTGCAGAAGCAGAAGAGGCGGTGGCAGAACCACCGGCATCAATCGGCGTGGTGGCACTAGCTCTGGCGCTGGACTCCTGAGGCGGCAGTTCCTGGGCCACATCAACGGACGCAGCACTGGGCCCGGGGGGCTCAGTCGGAACCTGCTCAGGCAGGGGCTGCGGTGGGGGGGCCTGGTCGGGGGTGGGTGTCGCTGCGGACGCTGGCACGACCTCCGGCTCGGGAGCCGGGGGGGCTGGAACGGCGGCAGGCTGGGCTGGGGCAGGCTCCGCGGCGGCGGCGGCAGCCTGCTGCTGGGCCTTGAGCCGGGCATAGGCCTGACGGGCCCACTCCAGAGCGTCCTGATCGACGGAGGGGCCGCTCGCCGGGGAAACGGAGGGGCTGGTTGCTGGGGCAGCCGTTGCCGGCTCGATCGGGGCTGACGCCGGCTGGGAAGGCGCCAAGGTTGCGGGTTCGGAGGGCCCCTGAAGCTCGAGCGACGCGACGGACCCTTCTGCAGCCCGTCCGTCCGATGCCGCGGTCAACTCAGCGGCCTGATCCAGGTCGGGTTCCGGTGACCCGGGCTCCGCAACCTCAGGAGCGATCGCCTCCGAATCCTGGCCGGGGACAGGCGGCACCGAAGCCGGTTCGGGCTCCTGCTGCGGCTGGCTGCGAGGGACCAGGTTGCGCTTGAACCAGTCGAACACCATGGCGATCAGCTCGCGGAGACGGACCGGGTGAAGCGACGCAGCACGCCGTTGATCATGCGGCGGCCCTGCTCATCGCTGTAGCGGTTGGCCAGTTCCACCGCCTCGTTGCACGCCACCGCCGGCGGCGTCTGGAAGTGCTCCAGGTCGACCACCGCGAGGCGCAGGATGTCGCGGTCGATGCGGGGCAGGCGGCCGAGACGCCAGCCCTCCATCACGCCATCGAGACGGGCATCCACAGCCTCGCGCTGCCGCAGCACCTCCCGGGCCCGCTCCAGGGCACCACGACGCACGTCGTCCTGGTCGGAGAGCAGCAGCAGGCGCGGCAGCTCCAGGCTGGCCGACAGCCGATTCAGGGCCTGCTCCGCCTGGGCGATGCCCTCCTGCAGATGCTGGCGCACCTTCGGCAAGCTGGCCTCGCCGCTGTCCTGCAGCTCGCTGTCGAGCAGCTGCTGCTGGGCACCCTGCAGATCCTCTGCGGAGCGATCGAGCGATTCACGCACGTGCTGGCTGAGGCTGGCCATGGCCTGCTGCAGCAGGGTCTCGAGCGAGAGATCGGCCGCTGGAACGCGGTCGTTGGTCTGGCCGAGCATCAGCAGGGCCAGTTCGCGGGCAAGGGTGCGGCTCTGCATCAGGAGAGTTGGGGGGCGCGCAGCTGGGCCAGCAGGCTGGAGAAGCTGCGATTGGACGTGGGCTCGCGTTCGTCGGGGCTGACGATGCCGGCCGAGATGATCGTGCGGAAGGCATCCTCCACCGAGATGTCGATGTCTCTGACGGAGCTCTCGGGCACCACTGCATACCAGCCGGTGGTGGGGTTGGGAGCGGTGGGGATGAACACGCTCAGCATCGGCTCGCTGAAACTGGCCTGGAGACTGGTGGCCAGGGTGGCGGTGACGAAGCCGAGCGCATAGAGACCCTCGCGTGGATATTCGACCAGCACCACCCGGCGGAAGCGGCCGGAATTGCCCTGCAGGAAGGTTTCCAGCAGCTGCTTGAGGGTTTTGTAGACCGAGCCGGCCAGGGGGATGCGCAGCAGGGTTCCCTCGCCGAACTCCAGCAGCCAGCGGCCCACGATGTTGCGGGCCATCAGGCCGATCAGCAGGATGCCCAGCAGCGGCACCAGCAGACCGACGCCGAGGTTGATCAGCTCCTGCAACACCGGGTTGAGGGTGTTGAAGGGATTGAACTGCTTCGGGATCGAGGTGAGGAACGCCAGCACGAAGCGGCTCACCGTGGTGGCCAGCCAGATGGTGGTGGCCAGCGGGATCACCACCAGCAGACCGGCGATCAGATCGTTCTTGAGATCCTGCTGGAGGCGATCGCCCAGCGGCTGATCAGGCCTGGGACTGGATGGAACCAAACGACAACCCGGAGCTCCGGCCTATAGCAACCTGCTGGCAACTTAGCCAGGCACCGCTTCAGAGCAGAGCGACGAGGGCAACGAGTACGAAGGAGACCGCCAGAACAACGGCTGTGCCGGTACCGCCGATGCGGCGTTGATTCACGGCTAGATCGCGGGCCCGTTCCTGCTGCCGAAGCTGCTGCTCGGCCTGGTCAAGCTGGCGCCCCATCAGCTCCTTGACCATCTGACGCTTCTGCTCATCGGTGCCCTGGGCTGGCAGCTGGCCGGCCTGCTCGGCCTGCTGGACGAACTGCTGAATCGCCTCGGGGTTCTCCATCTGGGCCCGGGCCATCTCCAGCTGGCCCTTCTTGGCCGCCAGGCCCTGATCGGTCTGATCGGCCATGGCCCGATCGCCGCTGATCGACATCGGCACCGCCACCAGCAGAGCGATGGCCAGCACGGCGCTCAGGACCGCCACCACCCAGCGCAGGGGGGTGCGGCCTGCAGTGGGCTCGTCGAGGCGGCCACCGAACAGCATCAGCAGCACACCCACCAGGGCCATCGGCGACTGGGTGACGAGCCGATCGACGACGAGCTGGCGGTAGCCCTCCTCGCCCCAGTTCCAGAGGGGCAACAGCACCGCCAGCTGCAGCAGCAACAGCACCACCAGCGTGATTCCCAGCCAACGGAGCAGAAAGCCGAGGCGACCGAAGGTGGCGGAACTCACAGGCAGGATGACGGGATGGAGCAACTGTACGGGCCGTGAGCCGGGCCGCCCTGGCGGTCGCCATCAAGCAGC
>NZ_JAYGIC010000170.1:0-23305 GCF_034931105.1 Synechococcus sp. CCY9201
ACGGCGAAGCCCTGCGCCTGCGCGCCCGCCTGGAGCTGGCCGGATGAGCGAGGGGCGGGAACTGCTGCTGCTTCGCCATGGCATCGCCGAGGAGCGTTCACCGGACCGGCCCGACGCGGGACGCGGCCTCACCCCACGGGGCGATCGCCGCACCCGCGCCGTGGTGGAGTGCCTCTGCGCCCTGAACCTGGGCTGCGAGCTGTGGTTCACCAGTCCGCTGCTGCGCGCCCGCCAGACCGCCGCCATCGCCGCCGATCTAGGCCTGGCACCGCTCCCACTCGAGGCCCCCGAACTGGCCCCGGAGGCCGATGCCGCACCCCTGCTGGAGCGCTGCCTGGCTGGCGATGGCGAACTGCCCGCCTGGAGCCGTCTGGGCCTGGTGGGCCATGAACCCGACCTCAGCGCCCTGGCAGCCAGGCTGATTGGTGCGCCCCTCGAAGCGCTGGAGCTGCGCAAGGCCGGCGTGATCCTGCTGGCCCTGCCGTCCCGGGGGCTGCCCTGGGGCCACAGCGCCCTGCGATTGCTGCTCTCGCCACGCTCCCTGCTGGCATCCTGAGGTTGCGCCTGGTGGGATGCACTACGGCGCACCCCAGCCCCTGGCCGTAGGGTCTGCAGCAGTGGAATGCCTGGCACGGTGGATCCGTCTTCCTCTTCTCCTCCCTTCCGTCCGGGTCTGGAGGGCGTACCGGCCACCCAGTCGGCGATCTGCGACATCGACGGACAGCAGGGCCTGCTCACCTACCGCGGCTACGACGTGGATGAGCTGGCGGACCGCAGCAGCTTCCTCGAAACGGCTTATCTGCTCATCTGGGGAGACCTGCCCACGGCCTCCCAGCTCGCCTCGTTCCAGCATGAGGTGCAGATGCACCGCCGGGTGAGCTTCCGCATCCGGGACATGATGAAGTGCTTCCCGGCCACGGGGCACCCCATGGACGCGCTGCAGTCGAGCGCGGCCTCACTGGGGCTGTTCTATTCCCGCCGTGCCCTCGACAACCCCGAATACATCTTTGAGGCGGTGGTCCGGCTGATTGCCAAGATCCCCACGATGGTGGCTGCGTTCCAGCTGATCCGCAAAGGCCAGGATCCGATCCAGCCCCGCGACGATCTCTCCTACGCCGCCAACTTCCTCTACATGATCACTGAGCGGGAGCCCGATCCCCTGGCGGCCCGCATCTTCGATGCCTGTCTGATCCTGCACGCCGAGCACAGCCTCAACGCCAGCACCTTCAGTGCCCGCGTCACCGCCAGCACCCTCACCGATCCCTACGCCGTGGTGGCCTCGGCCGTTGGCACCCTCGCCGGCCCCCTGCATGGCGGCGCCAACGAAGACGTGCTGGCCATGCTCGAAACGATCGGCAGCGCCGACCGGGTGGAGGCCTGGCTGGATCAGGCGATTGCCGAGAAGCAGAAGATCATGGGCTTCGGCCACCGTGAGTACAAGGTGAAGGATCCCCGTGCGGTGATCCTGCAGCGCCTGGCCGAGGATCTGTTCGATCGCTTCGGCCACGACCCCCTCTACGACCTGGCCCGCCAGCTGGAGGATGCTGCCGCCGTGCGGCTGGGTCCGAAGGGCATCTATCCGAATGTGGACTTCTATTCCGGCCTGGTGTATCGAAAGCTCGGCATCCCCCGCGATCTGTTCACCCCGATCTTCGCGATCGCCCGCACCGCCGGCTGGCTGGCCCACTGGAAAGAGCAGCTGGGTGCGAATCGCATCTACCGACCCACGCAGATCTACACCGGCACCAGCGATCTCAGCTGGGTACCCCTGGAGGCCCGCTGATCGCGCTTTCGCAGCGATCGCACCGTCTCCCTGATCGTCCGCCTAAGTTGCCCCCACTGCCGCCGCGCCCCTTGCCGCCCTCCGCATGGTGACCTCCACCATCTCCTCCTTCGCAGCGGTCGCCACCGCGGCGACCGTCAGTCCCGGCCTCGATCTGGAGGCCAGCTTCACCGACGTGATGCAGGGCCTCGGCCTCAGTGCCGGTGCGGCCCGTCTGCTCTGGCTTCCCCTGCCGATGCTGCTGGTGCTGGTGGCCGCCGTGGTGGGCGTGCTGGTGAGCGTCTGGCTGGAACGCAAGATCTCCGCCGCCGTGCAGCAGCGCATCGGTCCGGAATATGCCGGCGCCCTCGGGGTGCTGCAGCCGATTGCCGACGGCCTCAAGCTGGTGTTCAAGGAGGACATCATTCCAGCCCGGGCCGATGGCCTGCTCTTCACCATCGGGCCTGTGCTGGTGGTGATTCCCGTGATCCTCAGCTGGCTGGTGGTCCCCTTCGGCCAGCACCTGGTGATCAGCAACGTCGGGATCGGCATCTTCCTGTGGATCTCCCTCAGCAGCATCCAGCCGATCGGCCTGCTGATGAGTGGCTACGCCAGCAACAACAAGTACTCCCTGCTGGGCGGTCTGCGAGCGGCGGCCCAGTCGATCAGCTACGAAATCCCCCTGGCCCTGGCGGTGCTGGCAGTGGTGATGATGAGCAACTCGCTCAGCACCGTCGACATCGTCGATCAGCAGACCGGCGCCGGCATCCTCAGCTGGAACATCTGGCGCCAGCCGGTGGGTTTCCTGATTTTCTGGATCTGTGCCCTGGCTGAATGCGAGCGCTTGCCCTTTGACCTGCCGGAGGCCGAAGAGGAACTGGTGGCCGGCTACCAGACCGAATACTCCGGCATGAAGTTCGCCCTCTTCTATCTGGGCAGCTACATCAACCTCGTGCTTTCGGCCCTGCTCGTCTCGGTGCTCTATCTGGGTGGATGGGGCTTTCCGGTCCCGGTCGAGTGGTTGGCCGGCGCCCTCGGCCAGTCGGTCGATGCCCCTGTGGTGCAGATGATCACAGGCGCCACCGGCATCGTGATGACCGTGCTCAAGGCCTATCTGCTGGTGTTCCTGGCGATCCTGCTGCGCTGGACCACCCCACGGGTGCGGATCGACCAGTTGCTGGATCTCGGCTGGAAGTTCCTGCTGCCGATCGCCCTGGTGAATCTGCTCGTGACCGCCGCCCTGAAACTCGCCTTCCCGGTGGCCTTCGGCGGCTGAACCTGCCGGGTACGACCTGGTCGACGGTTTTTTGCTGAGGCGGCCATCATGGTGCTCAGCCTGCTTCCCTTTCCAGCTCCCTCGCTCTCCGGTTCATGTTCGGCTTCCTCAAGAAGGTCAGTGACTACACGCGTGATGCAGTGGGCGCCGCCCAGTACATGACCCAGGGCCTGGCGGTCACCTTTGACCACCTGCGCCGGCGCCCGATCACGGTTCAGTACCCCTACGAGAAGCTGATCCCATCGGAGCGCTATCGGGGTCGTATCCACTACGAGTTCGACAAGTGCATCGCCTGTGAGGTGTGTGTGCGCGTCTGCCCAATCAACCTGCCGGTGGTCGACTGGGTCATGAACAAAGCCACCAAGAAAAAGGAGCTGCGCAACTATTCAATCGATTTCGGGGTGTGCATCTTCTGCGGCAACTGCGTCGAATACTGCCCCACCAATTGCCTTTCGATGACCGAGGAGTACGAGCTGTCGACCTTCGATCGCCACAGTCTCAACTACGACAACATTGCCCTCGGCCGGCTGCCCACCAGTGTTACCAGTGATCCGGCCGTGTTCGCCCTGCGCGAACTGGCTTACCTGCCCCAGGGGGTGATGGATCCCCACGATGTGCCCGCCACGGCCCCGCGGGCAGGCAAACTTCCCGAGCAGGTGCTGCAGACCCTGCCCAAGGCCGCCCCTGCCGGCGAGACCCAGGCCGATCCCGGAGCCGCTTCCTGATGACGATCGCTTCCACCACCCAGCAGATCTGCTTCCTGGTGCTGTCGGCCACCCTGGTGTTCGGCTCGCTCGGCGTGGTGCTGCTGCCCAACATTGTCTATTCGGCCTTCCTGCTCGGCGGCGTTTTCCTGTCGGTGGCTGGGCTGTATCTCCTGCTCAATGCCAGCTTCGTGGCCGCCGCCCAGGTGCTGGTCTACGTGGGTGCCGTGAACGTGCTGATCCTGTTCGCGATCATGCTCGTGAACAAGCAGGAGACCCTCGCCGCCATTCCCGGCCTGCTGCTGCGTCGCATCCTCTCCGGGGCGGTCTGCGCTGGACTGTTCCTGCTGCTGGTTCGGGTGGCCTTCACCACCGACTGGGCCCTGCCAGGCCCCGAACCGATCGGCGATGAGGCCACCATCCGCATCGGTGAGCACCTGTTCAGCGATTATCTGCTGCCCTTTGAGCTGGCCTCAGTGCTGCTCTTGATGGCGATGATCGGAGCGATTGTGCTGGCCCGCCGCGACGTGTTCAGCAGTGATGTGATCACAGGCGAGCCCGCCGATCAGGGCCTGATCGAAAAGTCCCGCACTCCCCTGCTGCTGGACACCAATGCCCAGAAGCGTCCCATGCTGGAGAACACTCCATGAGCCTTGATCTGCCCAGCCCCATCCCCCTGCAGGCCTATCTGGTGCTGGCCGCCATCCTGTTCTGCACCGGGGTGTGGGGGCTGATCAACAGCCGCAACGCCGTGCGCGTGCTGATGAGCATTGAACTGATGCTCAACGCGGTGAACATCAATCTGATGGCCTTTTCGACCTACCTTGATGGCCAGTTGATCCGCGGCCAGGTGTTCACCATTTTCGTGATCACCGTGGCGGCCGCCGAAGCTGCCGTGGGTCTTGCCATCCTCCTGTCCCTCTATCGCAACCGCGAAACCGTGGATATGGAGCGTTTCAACCTGCTGCGCTGGTAGGTCGGTCTCCCGGCCATGCTGATTGAACGGGTCTGGCTGATCGTGCGCTCCGGCAGCCAGGCTTCCCAGCGGCAGGCTCGCCGCTGCGTCGCCGATCTCAAGACACTCGGAGTCGACGTGATCGTCGCGGTGAGCGGCCTCACCTCCAATCCCTTCCCGGGCCTGCTGGCGACGGAGCCACGCCTGCCGGATCTGGCCCTGGTGCTGGGCGGCGATGGCACCGTGCTCGGGGCTGCCCGCCATCTGGCCCGCCACAACGTGCCGATCCTCAGCTTCAACGTGGGCGGGCACCTGGGCTTCCTCACCCATGATCCCCGGCTGATGCGGCTCAGTGCCAGTGGCGCCCAGCCGTCCGATCCGGCGGACAGCCTGTGGCAGCGCCTGCACGACGACCGTTTCGCCCTGGAGCGCCGCCTGATGCTGGAGGCCCAGGTCGATCGCGGCGATGGGGTGCTGCTGGGCGATGACAGCGATGGAGCCCACTGCGCCCTGAACGATTTCTACCTGCGACCCTGCCTCGATGAGCTGTCGCCCACCTGTGTGCTCGAACTGGAAATCGACGGCGAGGTGGTGGACCAGTACCGCGGCGATGGCCTGATCATCGCCACCCCCACCGGTTCCACGGGATACGCCATGGCGGCGGGTGGACCAATCCTCCATCCGGGCATCGAGGCGATCGTGATCACGCCGATCTGCCCCATGAGTCTTTCCAGCCGGGCGGTGGTCGTGCCGCCGCGGGCGCGACTGATCGTCTGGCCCCTGGGGGAGAGCAGCCGCCGCGTCAAGCTCTGGAAAGACGGCGCCCACGCCACCGAACTGGAGCCGGGCGATCGCTGCATCGTGCAGCGCAGTCCGCACCCGGCCCTGTTCGTGATCCTTGAGCAGAGCCCCTCCTACTACCGCACCCTCACCCGCAAACTCCACTGGGCCGGCAGCCTCGATGGAGCCGAAGCCGGGCCCAACTGAGGCCGGCCCAGAATGACGGCAGAGATCCGGCGCCATGGCGTCGCCCTGCAGCCATGGCCCTGGAAATCGAGCGTCGCTTTCTTGTGCGTGGGGATCAATGGCGGACGCGGGTGCGCTGGAGTGAGCAATTGGCCCAGGGGTATCTGGTGAGCCGGGAGGATGGCCTCACCCTGCGGGTGCGCCTCGCCGATGGGGACCGCGCCTGGCTCACCCTCAAGGCGGCGGTGCCATCTGGAGCGGTGTCATCCGAGGCACCGTTATCGGAGGCCGTGCAGGTTCCAGCGGACAACGCTGCCACCGGCGTTCCCTTGATCCGCCAGGAATTCGAATACGCGATCCCGTGGGCGGATGGCGAGGCTCTGCTGGCCCAGGCGCCAAACCAGGTGCTCAAGCACCGCTATGGCCTGGATCTGCCCGGAGGCGACTGGGTGCTGGATGTGTTTGAGGGGGCCAATGCTCCGCTGGTGGTGGCGGAAGTTGAGCTGCCCGATGCCGGCACCGAGGTGGTGGTGCCGCCTTGGTGCGGACCCGAGATCACAGGCCGCCACGACCTCAGCAACGCAGCCCTGGCCCGCCATCCCCTGAACTCCTGGTCCACTGCGGAGCTTGGCGCCCTGCTGGGGCCGTTGGATTAGGCCTCAGTTCGGGCCGACGTCGCCGTAACGGCAGCGATTGATACGTTTTTCCAATCAGTCACGGCGGCGCAAACGGCCAAGCAAGGGCCGGCGGTGCCGTAGTGTCCAAGTCGAAAGAAAATCAGCATTTTCAGGGGGGACTGCCGGTGACCGGCCTCTACGACCACCAAGGTGTGTTGCGGGTCTCTGGTGATCTGGAGGATTGCCTGGCGTACGCAGAGCTGTTCGGCTTTGAGGTGGAGAGTTTCAGCCTTGTTTCCCTGGTGGGCGAGCTTCCGGTCCGGTCCCATCCAGCGAACAGCAATTGAAGCCGTCGCGGCAGATCTTGCCGTTGTCCATGGCCCAGTTGAGCAGGGCCACCCGGTTCTTCACACCTGTCTTGGTGAAGATATTGCTGACGTGATTATCTACGGTGCGCTTGCTGATCATCAGGCGATCGGCGATTTCCTGGTTGGTCAGGCCTTGCGCCACCAGCTCAATAATCTCAAGTTCCCGCTCTGAAAGCCCGGCCATCGGTGGGCCCAGTCTGTGACTCCACTCCATCCGACCGCTCCGGTACTTGCCAGGCTCAGACCTCACTGTACGCAGGTCGCTGCCGCATGATGGGAGCCTGAAATCCTCCGAAGGCTTGCAGCAGCTCCACCAGGCACTCACCCAGGGTCATTTTGCTGTCACTGCCGAGGTGACGCCACCGCGTGGAGGCGATTGCACACGCACCCTGGAGGCGGCGCGAGCTCTGCGGGGACTGGTTCATGCCGTCAACGTCACCGATGGCAGCAGGGCGGTGATGCGCATGTGCAGCCTGGCGGTGTGCCGTCTGCTGCTGGATGCCGGCATCGAGCCCGTCTGGCAGGTGGCCTGCCGCGATCGCAATCGCATCGCCCTGCAGGCGGATCTGCTCGGTGCTCATGCCCTTGGAATCCGCAATGTGCTCTGCCTCACCGGTGATCCGGTGCGGGCCGGCGATCAGCCCGAAGCCAGGCCGGTGAATGAACTGGAATCGGTGCGGTTGCTGCAGCTGGTCAGCCTCCTCAACAGTGGAGAAGATCCTGTCAAGGGCAGCCTGCCCGATGGTCCGACCCAGCTGTTCGCAGGCGCCGCCGCCGATCCCCAGTCACCCAGTTGGAGTGGCCTGCGCAGCCGGCTGCAGCGCAAGCAGGAAGCCGGGGCCCGCTTCGTGCAGACCCAGATGGTGATGGAGACGGACGCCTTACGGCGGTTCGTGGACGAACTGGCCGCCCCCCTGGGTCTGCCTGTGCTGGCGGGGGTGTTCCTGCTCAAGTCGGCGCGGAACGCCGCCTTCGTGAATCGGGTGGTGCCAGGGGCCAGGATTCCCCAGCACCTGATCGAGCGCCTGGCCGATGCCGCCGATCCAGCAGCCGAGGGCATTGCGATTGCGGCGGAACAGGTGCGGGCCTTCAGCACGATCGCCCAGGGCGTTCACCTGATGGCCGTGAAGGCGGAGGAACGCATTCCGGCAATCATTCGCCAGGCGGGTTTAGGGCCTCTGGGACAGGGTCAGGTCGGTGCCGAGAAGGTCGGCCATGGCCTTCTGCTGGGGTGAAGGGGAGCTGTGGTCCTGACGCCTGACATCGGTGATCAGCCAGTCGAGGGCGGCTTCCTGCAGATCGAAGTGATCGCCGTTGCGATCGACGCAGTAACGACCGAACACGAGCTTGTCGACCAGGCGCACGCCAGCACCGATGCGTGAGTAATCGAAGATGATGGAATTGTCGATCGTGGCGCCAGCACAGATGTGACAGCTGGGACCGATCATCGCCGGACCAATGATCGTGACCCCATCCTCAATGCGGCTCATCCCACCGACATAGATCGGTCCTTTCACATTGATCTTGTCCCAGTTTGCAGCAACGTTCAGGCCCGCATAGATCCCTGGGCGCACTTCCTTGCCTGGAATCTGCACTTGCCTGACCTCGCCTTCCAGGACGCTACGGATCGCCTGCCAGTAATCAGGTACCTTGCCGATGTCCACCCACTCAAAATCCATGGGCAGGGCATAAAATGGAGCGCCTGCCTGAACCAGTCTTGGGAAAAGATCGGAGCCGATATCAAAGGGAGTTGTATCGGGAATGAAGTCGAAGACCTCCGGCTCAAATATATAAATGCCGGTATTGATCATGTCGCTAGCTGCTTCTTCCAGGCTCGGCTTCTCCTGGAAGGACAGCACGCGCCCATCAGGGTCCGTCACCACCACGCCGTAGCTGCTCACCTGCTCCTTCGGAACGCGTTTGGTGACGAGGCTTGCCATGGCGCCCTTCTCACGGTGGCGACGCACCGCCTCGCTGAGATCGAGATCAATCAGAGCATCGCCGCAGAGCACCACGAAGGTGTCGTCGAAGAAGGGTTGGAAATTCTGAATCTTCTTGAGGCCTCCGGCTGAGCCGAGGGCATCGCCGATCAGTTCTCCATCTTCAATCTTCCCTTCGAAGCTGTAGGCAATCTGCACGCCGAAGCGTTGGCCATCACGAAAATAGTTCTCGATCTCCTCAGCTAGATGGGAGACGTTCACCATGATTTCGTCGAAGCCATGCTGACGCAGCAGCTCCAGCAGGAATTCCATCACCGGCTTCTGCAGGATCGGAATCATCGGCTTCGGCAGAATGTGGGTGATCGGCCTTACCCGTGTGCCCTTCCCTGCCGCCAGGATCATCGCCTTCATTGGCGCCTGTCCCCATCCATCAGAGCCCGTACCTTAGTCAAAGGCGTCAGGCAGCCAGGATCTCCCTGGTCGGCAGGGGAGCTGGCACCTGTTCGAGGCGACGCAGGTGCAGGGGGCCGAACAGGCCGCCCTGCTGCTCCAGTTCCACCGATCCCTGGGCGGAGAGGAAGAGCAGGGCCCAGAACACGCCCACCCGATCACAGTCGAGATCCTCTCCGGCCGGATCCTGTTGAACGGCCCGCGCCCAGGCGCTAACCAGCACCTCGAAATCCAGCCAATCCTCAGCCGCCTGCCAATGGCTGAGGAACCGCTGCAGTCCGGTGGTGGTCTCCGGCAGCTTCTCGCGGTGGGCAAGGTTGGCCACCTGTTCGATTGCCGCTCGGTCGCTGAACCGGCGGCTACGGGAACGCTGGCGCTGGCGCCCTTCCCCCTCCTGTTCGAGGCGTTCGGCGATGTCCTCCAGCTGGCGGATCAGTTCGCCCAGGGTCACGGGCCTCTGCAAGGGGGGAGGCGCCACGGGACGGCGGCGCAGGTGGCGTTCAGGCCGCCGTGGCAGGGCGATCATGGTGCCCCATCCCGAATCTTCGCCCTCGTCGCAGGGGGCTTCCAGCAGCTCTTCGATCGGTTCGGGCGGGAAGGTGAGGGCTTCCAGCACTTCGGCCTTGAGGCTCACCAGCACGGAGGCCGCCAGGAATGCCTCGCTGGTTTCGGCAAGATCACGTTCGTAACTCCCCCCCTGGCGCCCATCCGATCGGGCCACCACCAGACGGGGGGCACCGATGCGCTGGCGCAGCTGGTCGAGGAATCCATCCACCACGGCAATCACATCGACATCCCACGGGTCGAGCTCTCCCCGTATCGCTGCATCCTGGAGCAGTCGGATGGCCAGCCTGGCGCCTGCTTCAGCCACGCGCTCCCGGGTCTCCAAGCAGAATCACCGCACCGTAACGGTCGGGCAGCTGCTGCACCAGGGGTCTGTTCCCGGTTCAGTTCAGGTTTCGCCGGCTGCTGCGGAGCTCTCTCCGGCTGCAGGCAGCAGGCCGAGCTGGGCATCGACCGCCGCGCGGTAGCGCTGCAGGTCATCTTCGAGTTCCTGGATCCGCACCTGCTGGGCTTCCCGTTCGGTCTGCTCCTGCAGGCGCTCCACCTGCTTGACCACGCCTGTCCACACCGCAAACACCCAGGCCGCGGTGGCACCGATCCCACCGACCACGAGGAGCATGGCGGCCAGGGGCAGGGTGGCGGTGATGCCGGGCAGGAAGTGCACGGTCGTGGGGGCCGTGTTCTCGAGGGTGAACATCACCGTGGCCAGGCCGAAGCTGAAGATCAGCAGGAAGTTCAGCTGTCGCATCGGATCAAGACAGAGGGTTGGGCCATGAACGGATGGAGCGTAAGAACAGCAGGGCAGGCCGGATGAAGGGACTGGGCCAGCGCAGGTTTTGTTTACGCAGGCCGTGCGGGGACGAACGCCTGAGCAGATCGGTCTGGGTCAGCCCACAGCAGGAGCGCGCAGCAGGGCTTGGACTCCGCTGCCAGCCAGGAAAGGCGCCAGGGGAGTGCCTCCGGGGAGACCAGAGGCCTGCCGCAGGTGCGCCATCGCCTTGTCCTCCTGTCCCACAAGCTGCTCCATCGAGGCGCGGTAGGTGTCGGTCATCAGGCGCGGGTAGAGGCCGATGCCGATGATCGGCACCAACAGGCAACTGATCACGTAGATCTCCCGCGGCTCGGCATCCACCAGATTGCTATGGGAGGCCAGCTCGGCGTTCTCCTTGCCGAAGAAGATCTCCCGAAGCATCGAGAGCAGGTAGATCGGCGTGAGGATCACGCCCACGGCGGCGAGCACCGCCATCACGATGCGGAAGCTGAGCGAGTAGACCTCGCTGGTGGCGAAGCCCACGAACACCATCAGTTCGGCCACAAATCCGCTCATGCCGGGCAGGGCCAGGGAGGCCAGCGAGCAGACGGTCCAGAGGGCGAACATCTTGCGCATCTTCTGGCCCACCCCACCCATGTCGTCGAGCTGGAGGGTGTGGGTGCGGTCATAGGTGGCACCCACCAGGAAGAAGAGGCTGGCGCCGATCAGGCCATGGCTGACCATCTGGAGCATGGCCCCGCTGGTTCCCAGGGCACTGACACTGCCGATGCCGATCAGCACGAAGCCCATGTGGCTGATCGAGCTGTAGGCGATCTTGCGCTTGAGGTTGCGCTGGGCGAACGACGTGAGCGCGGCATAGATGATGTTCACCACCCCCAGCACCACCAGCAATGGCGCGAACCGCACATGGGCATCGGGCAGGAGCTGGCAGTTGAAGCGCAGCAGGGCGTAGCCGCCCATCTTCAGGAGGATGCCGGCCAGCAGCATGTGGACCGGTGCCGTGGCCTCTCCATGGGCATCCGGCAGCCAGGTGTGCAGCGGCACGATCGGTAGCTTCACGCCGAAGGCAATCAGCAGGCCGGCGTAACAGAGAACCTGGAAGCCGGTGCCGAATCCCTTCGCTGCCAGGCTCGTGTACTCGAAGGTGGGGGCCCCGCCGCCGTAGAAGGCCATGGCCAGCCCCGCCAGGAGAATGAACAGGGAGCTGCCGGCGGTGTAAAGGATGAACTTGGTGGCGGCGTACTGGCGCTTCTTGCCGCCCCAGATGGCCAGCAGCAGGTACACCGGAAGCAGCTCGAGCTCCCAGGCCAGGAAGAAGAGCAGCATGTCCTGCACCGCGAACACGGCGATCTGGCCGCCATCCATGGCCAGCAGCAGGAAGAAGAACAGACGCGGTTTGAAGGTCACCGGCCAGGCCGCCAGCACCGCCAGGGCGGTGATGAAGCTGGTCAGCAGGATCAGGGGCATCGACAGGCCATCGGCCCCCACGGACCAGGCCAGACCGAGATCGGGCAGCCACTCCACCCGTTCCACCAGCTGCAGGCCAGCCACGGAAGGGTCGTAGCCGTTCAGGTAGCCCCCCACCGTGAGCAGGAAGGTGATCAGGGCGATGCCCAGGGCGTACCAGCGCACCCTGCGGCCATCGCCCTCATCGGGAACGAACGGGATAAGCAGCGCGGCGGCGATCGGGAAGAGGATCGACGCGCTCAGCCAGGGAAAGGCCAAGGTCCTGGGCAGGTCAAGTCAGGCCGGAGTGTAGAAATGCCCACCGCCCGCCAGAGCTGCGGTGGGGGATGTCACACAGAGTGTGAGACCGCAGTCAGGATCAACCGAGGGATCCGAACAGCACCACAAGGGCGATCACACCGCCGAACACGATCAGGGCATAGAACTGGGCGCGACCGGTCTCGAAGTATTTGAGACCCTCCCCAGAGCCCAGGGTGAGCAGGCCGGTGAGGTTCACGACACCGTCCACCACCTTGGCGTCCACCTCCAGCACTTGGCGAGCCAGTTTGCGGCTGCCCTGCACGAACAGCTTGTCGTTGATGTCGTCGAGGTACCACTTGTTGGCCAGGAAGGCATTGAGGGCGGGGAAGCGTGCGGCCACCGCCGTGCCCAGATCGATCCTGTGGAGCGCATAGGCCAGCACCGCTACGGAGATGCCTGCCACCGAGATCGCCACCGATGCGCCCGCCAGGGGCAGGAACTCGGCCCAGGAGAAGTGCTCGGCCATCTCAGCGGCTTCATGGGGATCGAGCAGGCCGGCAAAACGACTGTTCCAGGGGGTGCCGAGCAAGCCGATCAACACCGAGGGGATGGCGAGGACCGCCAGCGGCATCGCCATCTGCCAGCCGGATTCGTGGGGGTGGCTGGCGTGGTGGCCGTGGTCGTCATCGCCACCACTGGACTTTCCGGCGGCGGCAAGCAGCTGGGCCTGGATCGCCTGGTCGGTTCCGCGGAAGTCGCCTTCGAAGGTGAGGAAGTAAAGGCGGAACATGTAGAAGGCGGTCATGCCGGCGGTCACGAAGCCTGCCACCCAGAGCAGCGGGAAGCTGCCGAATGCCTGGCCGAGGATCTCGTCCTTGCTCCAGAAGCCGGCCAAGGGAGGGATGCCGCTGATCGCCACGCAGCCGATCAGGAAGGTGGCGCTGGTGATCGGCATGAATTTGCGCAGGCCGCCCATCAGGCGCATGTCCTGGGCCAGCACCGGTTCGTGGCCCACCACCTCTTCCATGGCATGGATCACCGAGCCGGAGCCGAGGAACAGCATCGCCTTGAAGAAGGCGTGGGTCACCAGGTGGAACATGCCGGCGACCGGAGCACCGCAGCCCATCGCCAGCATCATGTAGCCCAGCTGACTGACGGTGCTGTAGGCCAGACCCTTCTTCAGGTCCATCTGGGTCAGGGCAATCGAAGCCCCCAGCACGAGGGTGATGGTGCCGATCACGGCGATCGTGACCTGCACCGCGGCAAAGGGCTCGTACACCGGCTGAAGCCGGGCCACCAGAAACACGCCCGCGGCCACCATGGTGGCGGCATGGATCAGGGCCGAAATCGGTGTGGGGCCCTCCATGGCATCGGGCAGCCACACATGCAGGGGGAACTGGGCCGACTTGGCCATCGGCCCCATGAACACCAGCAGACAGAGGATCACGGCCACACCGGTGCTGAGGCTGCCGCCGGCCACGGCCTCGCTGAGCCGTGCTCCGATCTCCTCGAACCCGAAGCTGCCGGTGGCCCAGAACAGGCCGAGGATGCCGAGCAGCAGGCCGAAGTCGCCGACCCGGTTCACCACGAAGGCCTTCTGGGCGGCATTGGCGGCGCCGTCGCGGTCGTACCAGAAGCCCACCAGCAGGTAGGAGCACATGCCCACCAGCTCCCAGAAGACATAGATCTCCAGCAGGTTCGGGCTGATCACCAGGCCCAGCATTGAGCTGCTGAACAGGGCCAGGTAGGTGAAGAAGCGCACATAGCCCTTGTCGTGGGCCATGTAGCCATCGGAATAGACCATCACCAGCAGGGCGATGGTGGTCACCAGGGCCAGCATCACCGCGCCGAGGGCATCGACGCGGAAGCCCATCTGCAGATTGAAGGTGCCGGCGCTGGCCCAGTTGAACAGCACCTCGGTGGGTGCTGCTCCGGCGAGCTGCTGGGCCAGCACGGCGTAGCTGAGCACAGCAGCGGCTCCGACACAGCTGATCAGCAGCACGGCCACCGGTTTTCGCAACCGATTCACTGTGCGGTTGAAGCTGATCAGGCCGAGGCCGGTGACGCAGGCCCCCAACAGGGGAAGCACCGGAATCAACCAGGCGAGTTCAGCGGCTGACGGCATCCTGCTCAGGCTGGTGCTGGCGAGTGTAGGCAGCCCGCCTGGCTCCCACCGGCTCATGTGCCTGAGCGCCCACCATCGCCGCCCCGCCGGCGCCCCGCCTCATCCCAGCCAATGGGCCAGGGCGGTGCGCGAGAAGGTGACGGCGCCGAGGCCGATGAAGCGGTGGGCCCACCAGAACACGCCGATGGCGATGGCGATGCCCAGCTGGGCCGGGCGCAGGAATTCGGCCCAGATCAGCTGCTGACGGCCATCCAGCACCGCCCGGAACGGCAGCACTGACGTGCTGTCCCGCAGCTCTTCGAAGGCGGTGCCAAAGCGGTGGGCCAGGCGCCGATCGCCATTCCAGATGGCGAACAGGTGGTGGGCGATCAGGCCGGCGCAGGTCACCACCATGAAGCTGCTGCCGATCCAGAGCAGGTGGGTGGCACACCAGAGCACCTGCCCCACCGCCTGGGGATGGCGGCTGACCCGGATGATGCCGGTGGCATACAGCCGTACCTGAGGCTTCAGCACCGCCGGGATCTCCAGCAGGTTGTAGGTGGCCGGGTAGAGGAAGAGGAAGCTGATGGCGGTGCAGCCCCACACCAGCGGCACGATCCAGGGCTGCTCCTGCAGATTCCAGAGCCGCAGGCCGTCATAGCGGTGGGCCAGGAAGTAGCCGATCACCACCACCGCCGCCGGGATGCTCACGCCGGCGAACAGCAGCCGCCAGGCCCGTTCGCCGATCCGCTCCACCCCCCACACCCGCAGGGAGGCTCCACCGCTGTGCAGCACGGCGAACACCACGAGCAGGGCCAGCATCACCGCGCTGCTGTGGTGGGGGCTGGCTGGGGCAAGCAGGGAAGGCAAGGGCTGGGCGACTGCGAAGCCAGCAATTCTGGGCATCCGCCGGCCCACCTAGAGTCTGGACTTACGAGGCTGAATCACACACCTCCCTTCTCCCGCCAACGTTTTCACTGCGCTCCCGCCTTGTCTCCAAACGCCCGCCGCGTCCATGGCTGATCTGCCCTTCACCCTCGATCAGCTGCGCATCCTGCGGGCCATCGCCAGCGAGGGCAGTTTCAAGAAGGCCGCCGACAGCCTCTATGTGACACAACCGGCCGTGAGCCTTCAGATCCAGAATCTGGAGAAGCAGCTGGATGTGTCGCTGTTCGATCGGGGCGGGCGCAAGGCTCAGCTCACCGAAGCGGGCCACCTGCTGCTGAGCTACTGCGACCGGATCCTCAGCCAGTGTCAGGAGGCCTGTCGCGCTCTTGATGATCTCCACAACCTGCGGGGTGGATCCCTGATCGTCGGCGCCAGCCAGACGACCGGCACCTACCTGATGCCGCGCATGATCGGGCTGTTCCGGCAGAAGTATCCGGACGTGGCCGTGCAGCTGCAGGTGCACAGCACCCGCCGAACAGGCTGGAGTGTGGCCAACGGCCAGGTGGATCTGGCGATCATTGGTGGCGAGCTGCCGCCTGAACTGAACGAGTTACTGCAGGTTCTTCCCTACGCCAGCGATGAACTGGCGCTGGTGCTGCCGGTGAAGCATCCGCTGTCGCGTTTGCCGGAGCTCACCAAGGACGACCTCTACCGTCTCGGTTTCGTCTGCCTGGATGCCCAGTCCACCACCCGCAAGATGGTGGACCAGCTGCTGGCCCGGTCCGGCCTTGATGTGGGCCGGCTCAAGATTGAGATGGAACTCAACTCCTTCGAGGCGATCAAGAACGCCGTGCAGAGCGGCCTGGGGGCCGCGTTTCTGCCGGTGGTCTCGATCGAGAGGGAACTCGCTGCCGGCAGTCTGCATCGGCCCCAGGTGGCCGATCTGCTGGTGCGGCGCCAGCTGAAGCTGATCAGCCACCCGGCCCGGTATTGCTCCCGGGCCTCTGATGCCTTCCGCAAGGAAGTGTTGCCGGTGTTCGCCAGCCCCGACAGCCCCCTGCGCCAGCCCCTGGCGCAGGCCCAGCCGGCTCAGAACTGATCAGCTTCCGGGGTCACGCCCACGGCATCGTCTGCGGCACCGGCAATCCCACGGGTCTGGAATTTGTTGCCGGTTATGTCGGTCTGGTAGACACAGCGAACGACTGGCTTGTCACGCACCGAGCCGATGTAGGCGAAGGTGTTCATGCGCTGCTTGCACTGGCGCATCTGCTCGGCGGTCACGGCACCCTCCTTCTGAAGCACGGCCCAGTTCTCCCGCCGGATCACGCATCCGGGCTGCAGCGTGGGCTGGGTCACGAAGCTGCTGCTCGGGTTCATCGTGGTGTAGAGCTCGATGTCCATCACGAAGGCGCTGGCACCCCACTGCTTGCAGAATTCCGGGTCGGGTACGGCCATGTCGAGCTGCTGGCTGCTGGCGATGTTCCCCTGGTTGCCCTGGGTGGTGCTGGTCACAGCGCTGCCGATGCCGATCCCCACCACCAGCACTCCCGCCAGGATGGCGATCGTGCGCACGTTCAGGGAAATGGCAGGGGTCCCTCCGGGCCCACCACCGCCGGGACCACGCCCGCCTGGATTTCCGCCGCCACCCCCGTAGCCAGCGGTTGTCGTCCGTCTACCGGCATCCCGCTCATAACGGCTGTCGCCTCGGTCATAGCGACCGGTTTCGTAAGCCATCTCCCGGTCACTCCGCCCTCTGGGACGGCCGTCGTAGCGGCTGTAGCCAGCATCGGAGGCAGCCCGGCCGCGGGAGCGGGTCACAGGGCTTCGGGACTGCGGGGCAGTCCCATGGAGTAATTGAGCACGCGGGCCTGGGGGTTGTAGCGAATGGCGCCGGCCTGGAGCATCTGCTGGATCAACCCTTCCAGCTCGGATCCGATGCGGCGCAGGGTGTAATCGGTCAGGTCGTCACCGGCATGACGCTCCACTAGGGCACGGAACTGGTCCTGCACCCGGCTGAGGCTGGCGTCGTCCCAGAGAAACTCGTTGTCGGGGTCCACATCCAGCGTCAGATGCCCGGAGTCGGACACCAGATCACCGTCCTCCACCCGGGCCGTGAACAGGCGGATGTGGCGGGTGGTGCATTTCAGCAGGATCTCAACCATCAGCTGGCGGTGCTGGGGCTCAGGCGAGCCGAACGGAGTGGGTCAACGCTACCGGGAACCGGGCCAGACAGGGCGCTGCGGGGGGTGGGCAGCGCCAGGGGCTGGGCCCGGCTTGGCCGAGGAGAAGCTGCCGGGTCGCGACCTCTGGGGGCTCCCTTTATGGTTGCCCGTACTTTCGAGTCGGTTCATGCGCGTCGCCATCGCCGGAGCGGGCCTTGCCGGGTTGTCGTGCGCCAAGTACCTCTGTGACGCCGGCCATACGCCGGTGGTCTATGAAGCCCGCGATGTGCTCGGCGGCAAGGTGGCCGCCTGGCAGGACGAAGAGGGGGATTGGTACGAAACAGGCCTTCACATCTTCTTCGGGGCTTACCGCAACATGCGGCAGCTGTTCGCGGAACTCGATATCGAGGATCGGCTGCAGTGGAAAAGCCACTCGATGATCTTCAACCAGAAGGACGTACCCGGCACCTACAGCCGCTTCGACTTTCCAGACCTGCCGGCCCCGTTCAACGGAGTGGCGGCGATTCTGGGCAACAACGACATGCTCACCTGGCCTGAGAAAATCGCCTTCGGCCTCGGACTGGTCCCCGCCATGCTGCGCGGCCAAGACTATGTGGAAGCCTGTGACCAATACTCCTGGACTGAGTGGTTGCAACTGCACAACATTCCAGAACGTGTGAACGACGAAGTTTTTATCGCCATGAGCAAGGCGCTCAACTTTATTGATCCTGATGAGATTTCCAGCACCGTCGTTCTCACCGCCCTGAACCGTTTCCTCCAGGAGGGCGATGGTTCCAAGATGGCCTTCCTCGATGGCAATCCGCCCCAGCGCCTCTGCCAGCCGATCGTGGATTACATCACGGCCAGAGGCGGAGAGGTGCATCTCAACAGCCCTCTGCGGGCCATTGAGCTTGCCGCTGATGGCAGCGTCAGCAGCTTCCGTCTCGCTGGCATCAAGGGCAAGGAAGGCCAACAGGTGGTGGCCGATGCCTATGTGAGCGCCCTGCCGGTGGATCCGCTGAAGCTGCTGCTGCCCGAGTCCTGGAGGGAGCTGCCGTATTTCAGCAAGCTGGAAGGGCTCAACGGCGTGCCAGTGATCAATATCCATCTCTGGTTCGATCGCAAGCTCACAGACATCGACCACCTGCTGTTCAGCCGCAGTGAACTGCTCAGCGTCTATGCCGACATGAGCAACACCTGTCGCGAATACGAAGACCCCGACCGTTCCATGCTGGAGCTCGTGTTCGCCCCAGCCAAAGACTGGATCGGCCGCAGCGACGACGCCATCATTGCCGCCACCCTCGAGGAACTCAAACGCCTCTTCCCGCAGCATTTCAGCGGTGAGGACCAGGCCCAGCTGCGTAAATCGAAGGTGGTGAAGACGCCCCTCTCTGTCTACAAGACCGTTCCCGGTTGCCAGAAACTGCGTCCCAGCCAGGAGTCACCGATCACCAACTTTTTCCTGGCCGGCGATTACACGATGCAGCGCTATCTTGCCTCCATGGAGGGTGCCGTGCTCAGCGGCAAGCTCTGCGCCGAGGCGGTGGATCGCAGATTCGGTCCCGCCTCATCCGCCCAGCCCGTCCCCCAGTCCACCCTGACGGCGGTCTGAGCGTGCTGGCCGCCACCCCTGCCACCTCCACTGCTCTCCTCCCATCCCTGGAGGAGGCCTATGACCAGTGCCGCCAGGAAACAGCCCAGTGGGCCAAGACCTTTTATCTGGGCACCCTGCTGATGCCCGCGGCTAAGCGTCGGGCCATCTGGGCGATTTACGTCTGGTGCCGCCGCACCGATGAATTGATGGACAGCCCCCAGGCGCAGGATCTGCCTGTAGCCCAGCTGGCAGAACGGCTCGATCGCTGGGAAGAGCGCACCCGCGCCCTGTTTGCAGGGCAGGTGAAGGACGGACTGGATCGGGTGATGGCCGACACGCTGGAGCGCTATCCCCAGCCGCTGCAGCCCTATCTCGACATGATCGAGGGGCAGCGGATGGATCTGTTTCAGCATCGCTATGCCACCTTTTCTGATCTGAAGCTCTACTGCTACCGGGTCGCTGGAACCGTTGGGCTGATGACGCAGGAGGTGATGGGCCTGGATCCGGCCTACACCACGGCTCCCTGGAGCGAGCGGCCCGACACCTCCCAAGCAGCGGTGGCCCTGGGGATTGCCAATCAGCTCACCAACATCCTCCGCGATGTTGGCGAGGATCGTGGCCGGGGTCGCATCTATTTGCCCCAGGAAGATCTCAACAAATTCGGCTATTCCGAGACCGACCTGATGGCTGGCCGCCTGAGCGAGAACTGGCGAGCCCTGATGCGCTTTCAACTGCAGCGGGCCCGTGACTGGTTTGCCCGCTCCGAGGAAGGGGTCCGCTGGCTGGCTCCCGATGCCCGCTGGCCGGTGTGGGCCTCGCTGCGCCTCTATCGCGGCATTCTCGATGTGATTGAGCGCCACGATTACGATGTCTTCAATAAGCGGGCCTATGTTCCACGGGTGGGCAAGCTGCTGGATCTGCCGCTCTCCTTTGTGATCGCCCAGGCTCGATAACACGGTAGGGAAAGTCTCGCCATCGTCATGATGGCTTCGAGTCTTGCCAGTGGTTTCAGCGCGGTACTCCTCGCCGTGGTTGACCTCAGGCCAGGTCCGATGCCGACCCACCATCTAAGAGCTGCAGCGCACCTGCTTGGTGAGCTTCTCCACAGCGAAGACAAGATCAGTGCCCGGGAAGAGATGCAGCCGTGGTGAGGGCCTTGCCGGATCGTGGATCAGCAGGACAGGCCTGTTCCTGTGACGTCCTGCGAGAGGGCCCGGAGCAAGATCGGATTGACTAGTTCAGGAGCCTCATCGTGGGGGCAATGGCCTAGGCCACGGAGGACATGGAGTGCTTTCACACAGGCGAACTGTTGCCAGCGTCTGGCTTCGGATACCGGTTCCCAGGGATCTGCTTCGCCCCACACCATGCGAACGGGGGTGGTCAGTGCTGCGAGCAGATCCGGCGCGAGGTGATCGTCGAAGAGGTTGATGAAGCCTCGGAAGGCTTCGTCAGCTCCGGTCTTCTGGGTGGGGCCCAGCAGTAGCGATACCAGCTGGTCGTCAAGATTGGCTCCGCTTGGATAGGCCCGCTTCAGCACCTTTCGGATCACGCGGGCTTGGCTGAGCTGCCGAAACAGCCATTGGGTGAGCCATCGTTGCCGAACAAGGGCTTTCAGCAGAGAACGGCTATAACGACTCAGAGGCGGCTGATCCGCCAGGAGCTTGTCATCAAGAGCTCGCTGAGCGCAGTCCACCAGCAGCACCTGTCGGGCGGGACGTCCTTCCTGTTCCATCAGAGCGGCACAGCGCAGAGCCACCACTCCACCGATTGAGTTGCCCACCAGGGTGGTTGGAGTACGCACGACTTCCGTGATGAAGGCGGAGACCTGTTCCGCCCAGAGTTCAAGGCCATAGACACAATCGCCGTCTTCAGCCGATTCCCCGACAAGGCGGGAGCGAGGCTTGCCACTGGCTCCGAATCCAAGCAGGTCAATGGCGTAGACGTCGTGATGGACGGCCAGAGCTGCAAGGTTGTGGCGCCAGTGCTCCTTGCAAGCCCCGAACCCGTGGATCAGTACAGCCGCCGGCCGATCTCCGGCTTCTCTCCTGATGAAATCACCTGGAGCCGGTCTTTTCTCACCTGCTCGGCAGATCACATAACTCACTGGCTGGCCCCGCCAGTTCCACTGGGCCTCCCATGTCTTGGGAAAGGGACTGTCGCTCACGCTGGATGCCCCACTTGTCATGGATTGACCAGCCCAGCCGCCATACACCTGATTCTGTCGGTGTTGTTGAGAAGGCGCAGGTCCGATCTCACAACCTGACCCACCCTCGCACGCAAAGAAGAAGACGTCCGGGACTCAGGCCGACAACCACAAACAGCTGCCGTCTGATCATGCAAGGTTTGCGTGGTCAGTAGGCTTCCGAGGGCAGCCGGTGATTGGCACGATGGTATTTAGATTTTCCTGATTGGCCTCTGAATCCTGCGGCACGTCGATGGTGGCGACGCATGTGCCGCAGGGCTAGTGCCGGGAGGCAGCAGCCCTGCGATCGTTGCTGGATCAGACGGCAGCAGTCTGTTTGCCGAGCAGGTCCTTCAGCTTCGAGAGCTCGCCGGCCCAGCGGGGATCGGGAGCTTCGGCATCGACGCTGTCGGCGTGAACCACCTTGTTGATTGCCTTGCGGGCGGCCGTGGGTGCTGCACCGACGCGACTGCCGGCGGCACCGGTGGGGCGGGCGTCACGACGCTCGGAGATCTCGATGCGGAGGGTGCTGCCGCCGAACTCCTTGCCGTTGAGCTGCTCGATCAGGGCATCGGCCAGCTTCGGGTCGTCCACGTTGGCGAAGCCGAAGCCCCGGCTGGCGCCGGTGTCGCGGTCGGTGACGGACTTGAAACGAATCCCCTTGCCAACGTTCGCGAGCAGAGCGTCGAGCTCTTTTGCATCAAAAGCTTCCGGCAGATTGCCGATGTAGAGACGAACGCTCATGGGAGGAGGGAAGGGGATAGGAGGAAAGCTTCAGCAGGCGAGGAGAAACCTCTGGTACACGCCTTTGCATTTCAAAGTTAATCATGTCGCCGGTCCGCAGCCCTACGGCCTTCCTCACCTGCCTCGGCCTGTTGCCACCATTTCCGCGCCAGCTGCACGATCGGTTCGGCTGCCGCAGCAGATTGCGGATCCAACCCGCTGGTGCTCTGTTGTGACGCTTCTGGCAACCGCTGATAGGCCCTCTCGCGGGTGAGGAAGGCCAGCAATTCCCCCAGCCGTGGCCCAGCGGGGATCGCCAGCAGCTCCTGCAGCTGGCGCCCATCGATCGGCGGGCGGGGGTGAAACAGGGGGTCGTGCGGGTCGTGCCAGCGCTCCATGGCCTGGCGAGCCGTGGCCTCAGGCAGGAGCAGCAGCAGCGCCGGAAGTGCCTCCTCCAGCTCCTGGTGCAGCCGCAGGCGTTCGGGTTCCTGCAAGGTCTTCAGACTGCCGCAGCCCTTCCCGGCGCTGCGGGCCTGCAAAGCGACGCGCCAGCGATTCAGGCGCTCACAGCGCTGCTGTAACCGGCGACTGCCGTGCAGCCGCGCCACAGCCCCGCCATCCAGCAGGGCCGCCAGCCGCGCCAGGGGTAAGGCCCAGCCCCGTTCCTCCCGGTTCAAACCCCGGGCAACCGCCCCTTCCTCATCCAGGCCCGTGAGCCTGGCCGCGCCCGCTGCATCGGCTTGCCAGGGTTGCAGCAGCTGCAGCTCCATCGCGGTGATCAGGCCTCTGTGGCCGGCTGGTGCCGCCGCCAGTTTCTCCAGTTCCGTCAGAACCCGTTCGCAGGCCACGCTGGCCAGGCGGTGATGGTGGGCCGCCAGCCAGCGACGGGTGGTGGCGGACAGGCGAAACTCCAGTTCTGCCGCCAGCCGCACCCCCCGCAGCAGACGCAGCGGATCGTCAAGCAGGTTGGCCTCGCTCACGGCCACCAGCTGCCGCTGGCGCAGATCCGCCAGGCCTCCGGTGGGATCCAGAAGAGAGGCGCCGGCTTCCAGTGGCAGGGCGATGGCATTGATCGTGTAGTCGCGGCGGCGCAGATCGCTGGCCAGATCGGTGCCGCAGCGGCGAGCCAGGTCCACCGTCCAGCCCCGCAGCACCAGGCGGGCGATGCTGCGCTGCTCGTCCAGCACCACGCAACTGCCGCCGTGGCGGCGGGCCAGGCGGCGGCAGAGCTCGATCGCATCCTCCGCGACCACCAGATCGAGATCGGGGCGATCCGCCAGGCGATCCAGAAGCCCATCCCGCACAGCCCCACCCACCAGGGCGGCATCGGCCGGAAGGTGGTCGATGGAGAGCGGCCACTGGTCCACGGCCAGCCTCTGACGCAACTGCGCCGCCGCCTCAGCCTCTTCGGCCAGAATGTCTGTTGGATCCGGTCCGTGCAGCATGTGCATCTGTGTGGATTGCCACTGGGTGGACCGCTGCCAGGCCTACCACGCAGTGGAGCGGCAGCATGGTGTGCCCCACCTCAGCGCCCCCCCGGACATCAGGCCCCCGCAGCCACGCATTCACGT
>NZ_JAYGIC010000171.1:0-15427 GCF_034931105.1 Synechococcus sp. CCY9201
TCCGGTACATATGGAGCGATCAGGAGTAAAGGCAATCACGGATTGCCTGATTCACGGCTACTTTAGCGGTTTCTCATGCTTGAGACCAGCTGCGGCGCAATGGATCTGGATTTTTCAGGAGTCCCTAAGGAGCGCGAAGTTGGCTACCTAGTTAAGATTCTTTTTTGCACGTAACAATGTCAGCAACTTGCCTTCATCTTTTAAGCTTTGGCCCTCCAATGAGAATCTCCCGCCAAACCCATACATCTTTCCCCATAACTGTGGCTCGCAAAAGTAATTCAAGAAAGTCTTTTCGGTAATAAAGTTAACGTGGGTAGGGTCTGAAAATGCTTCGGGCCTAGGGAACGCGGGTGTCAGTGACAAGAATAGTCCGCCTGGTTTCAGGACGCGAAAAATTTCGTTCATTAGTTCTACGAAGGGAAAACGTCTTTGCGGACAGTAAATAACTCTTGGAATGTGTTCAATGAAGTCAAAAGCTGTGACGTAGTCAAAATAACAGTCGTCAAAGGGGATCGGCTCGACTGCTAAATCCGCAACTTTAATATTATTGCGCTTGCTTGAGTTCTGCAGGTCAATCCCCCACAGATGCGTTGCTTTAAAGGCGTTATTGGGATAACCACCGCATCCTAAGTCTAATGATAGCTGTTCATCAATAGAAGGGGTTGGGCGCCCACTTTTGGCTAAGGACTCAAGCTGCTCAGCCTTGTGGTGAGTGGGCGGGGGGAATTCAAACGACCTGACATAATTCATGCCTTCTGCATCAGCTGCTTTCAAATCAATTGAATGATTCTCTTTGCTTTGCGGATGAAAGATCTGAACTCTGTCATCAACAACAACATGCCCAATAGACTGTGCACAAAATGACAAGGCTCTATCGATGCCCCAGCCATATCGAATCTGCTGAGAAACTGGATAGACTTGATTGAGGGCCGTGGTCTTGGCAAGAAAGCAAAAGCCTTCTGCTACGGCACATTGCCGCATTCCAGAGGTGGGTTGGTGCGCACAGCTCTGATAGTAAAATCGAGAATCCCGCCGCATTGAAGGAGTCCATACCGCGATATCATCTCTTTCTGTCACTTCGCGAATACAATGTACGAGCATATTCGCATCCAAAACCTGAACGTCTGAAGCAATAAATAAGAGCCACTGATAGCCTCCTTCAAGAGCCTCTTGGGTGGCACGGTTCCAAAGGCCTGGATAGTAGTTATTGGAAATAACTATATCGGCACTCTCTGGCTTTGTTGGAGATGATGAGTCAATGAGTATGGTGGGGAAATGCTTCTCAAAGAATCCCTTTAAGGCTTCTGCATTTTGGTTGAAGTCATAGTTGGTGATTGCGACAAGAATGCTCTCTTTGCGGGGAGGCGAATTAATTGCCTGTGCTTTAGCCGTGGAGCCAATGAAGCTTGTGCTCCTTCTGTGCATGAACTGGTACGCAGGTTGCTCGGACTCGATGTCGTCAACTTCGCACGCAGGTAAAAGTAGGTAACATCCGTAAAGTCGATCTGTGTAGGCATTCGATGGATTTGGATCGTTATGGACTGTTTTACAATCAAGCGATGGGTTCCAGATATTGTATCCATTAAAGTAAAGTGTTGCGGCGAGTAAATGCTCGCATCCTGCAATGCCCAAAGGGATGTGGGATCTGTCCGTCACTCTGCAATGAAATGAGTGCTTCTTGAAAATCCAGGTGTCTTGTGACTCGAAAGGCTTCAGCTTTAATCTTTCGTCTAGTTCATATCGAGTCAGTGCAACAACAGTGCTATCAAGCGTGATCCTAGAGAGTAGTGTTGATATATCGCTAGATAGCATGATGTCACCATTCGCGATCGCGACATGAGTCGCGTCCGAGTCAGATTCCTCGTTGATGGCGAGAAAGAAGTCCGCAAATGATGCCCGTGAATAAATCTTCTTGACGTTGATTCTCTCGTTTTCTGAGGTAATCGGCACCCCCTCGCTCAGTACTGTGATCTTGCTTACGGCATCAACGGCTAGATTGTGCTCTAAGCACTGGATGAGCCTTTCAAGCCTATCCTTGTCTTTCGAGGCGTAAATCTGTGTGAACAAATGGACTTTGGGCCTGTGCTGATCTGGGCTATTCGCGGTAGCTGTCAGTGGGTTTGTGCGTTGAATCATTGTCTTTGGCTTTTCGTGCTGCTGCTTATTGAACGAATGGCTGTAGAATATCGGATTGGACCTGTGCCGATAAGAATGACGGGTGTTGCTCGCTAGCCTACTCTGCCATCCCAACGCATGATGCCTATTCTAAAGTGCCAGCCTTGCGCGGGCCGTTAGGTGATGCATCGTAGCCACTTCAAGTTTTGATTCAATCGCGTTTGATCAGTGTGCAGGCGCCTATCAGGAAAGAAGTCCGCTCGGGGTGCTGATTTAAGCATCAAAGCCAGTGTACTCCTGATGGAAGATCATGGGCTGCTGGTTCGGATGTTGTTCGTCATCGAGCGTTGATCAGGAGGGGAGGATCCCGCAGCAGGTCCCCCGGCGGGGGCTGAGGCCGGCCCGCCTCTTGCGGGCGGTCCAACCCCACCCCCCTGGGGCCTGGGTTTCTGAACGTCAGGCAGCCACAGCTTCTTGTGGGTGAGGATGATTCATTCGCAAAATCTGTGGCTGAGACCAATCCCGTGGTGGCTTGGACCAGCGTCGTGGATGCTGCTCATGATCCTGCCCATAACTCTGTTGACGGACTACTCGGTGTCAACTTCTTAGGCGGGTTCCTCCCTAATCGTCGCCGTGCAACGGACCGAGCAGATCGCATCAGCTTCACCATAGTGACAACGACGTACTGGATAGCTCTGGTGTTATTTCATGGTGCGGAACCATGATTCGGCATCGGCGTTGTCATTGCTTACACGCGGCCGAGAGAATGACAAGGAAATTCCGAGCTCGGCCAGCTCGGCAGCCAAGGTGTAGGAGCGCATCGGAGCCCCGCTGTCCGAGTGCAGGATCGTGGCCGCCCCCGAGCTGATCCCTTCATCGCGGCAGACCCGATCAAAGAAATGCTTGGCCAGCTCGTCGCTCTCCTGTTCATGCACCTGCACGCCAAGAATGCGACGGCTCCACACATCCATCACCATTTTAGGGAAAGGAATTGACCTTTCACAGCGCCGGGCAGCAGGGTGATACCCCAGGCCAGAATTTAATGGATGCCCGACGCCTCCAGCACGGGTGGCTCTCTTGGCTCTTGCGGTGGTCGGCTCCTGCCGCGATGATTCAGAATGTTCGCTTCGCGCATGATGCGATAGATCGTCGACTCCGATTTCGCGGAGAGTCCCTCCTCGGCAAGGATGGCCATAATCTGGCTGGGTGTGAGATCAGCAAAGTGTGAGTCATTGACGGTTGCCAGCACAGTCTGGGGTTCTACTCGGCTGAATCGATGGGCCACATGCCTAGCCGATCCCTTGCGTCGTGAATCTCTCAGATCGAACCATCAATCCCCATCGCATCAGCGTACGAGTCGCAAGGACCGAACCTGTCAGCAATGGTCTTGGCGGAGGCGCCACGACTGATGCTCTCGTGCAGCAGCTCCATCATCACCGCGCAATCCTCAGGCGCAATCCATGCTCCTCGTTCGGCTGAAAGATCTTGTTGACCTTTTTTGTGAGCATCAGCAGCGTTGCCGCCTCTGTGAGGGCCTTCTCCTTTTAGTTCAGTTCACGCTGCAGGCGACGAATCTCGCTAGCCTGTTCTTGATTCTTTCGCTGCAGGTCGCGCTGATCAGCCATGCTCGGTCCGTTGGGGCCATTCGCATCCTCTCTGGCCTGGCGCCAGCGGGCAACCTGCTTGGGATTCAGACCTCGCTCGTGGCAGAAGCTCCTCCAGCCCAGGCAACTCACCGCAATCGCCTCAATGGCTCTTCTTGATTGGATGAACTGCATCTCTTGGGGGCAGCATAGTGATCCAGTGGACACTAATGAGAAAGAAACGTGGTTGGCAAAGGGAGAATGCTTGTCATCTTGGTGAGATTCTGCTCCAAGATCAAGTGCTGAGCAAAGCAGGATGAGGTATTGCCTCCATGAATAATGTGAATAGCAAGTCCCCTGTAATCGTCGACAAGGCCAATGCTTGCCCCGGCTGATATGCAGTCCATGGCAAGCTTGATGTCTTCGCCGTGGTTGATGCCTTCAGGGTGGCTGGCTTTATTGAGAAGATCGCTCCGATAAAAATACGAAAAGCCATATCCGTATAGCGATCGATCCTTTTCTTCGCTAGAAAACAGTCTGGGAAACCTTTCGATTCCGGAAGATGATATTCGATAGGAGCAGGAGCTGTCTAGCAGGGCTGTATTGCAAAAGCCGTATATCCTCGTTGGCGCGTGGAGCGAACACCAGCTTCGGAGCTTAACGAAGTCGTACCTGCCTGCCAAGAGGCTATTCAGCATTGTCTCAAGATAATCAGGTGCGTAATAATCATCATCGTCAAAATGAGCGATGTACTCGCCTTTGGCAGCAGCGCAGAGTCTCTTTCGCTTTGTGCCGATACTATCTCGGTGATGCTGGTGGATATAGCAGATCCTCGAATCACTCTGCGCGATTGCTTCGGCTTCAGCGCATCGTTCTCGGCTGTCATCCAAGATCAACAGCTCTTTGTTGGGCCATGTCTGAGACTGAAAACATCGGATAATATTGATCAAGTGCCTTGGTCTTTCCTTGGTTGGAATAGTAACTGAGATCTTGGACAAATCTTGAGTTGCCTTGCAAGTGCCAGGCATTTGAGGTGTCCTCAGCTGAGTGGTAGTGCTGTGCCCACTCCCGATTGGTGGACTGTATAGGGTGATAAATGGAGCATGTGCATAGGATGCTCTCTGCCTAATCTGTATGGACGTCTGGGCTTGACTCTGATGATTAACTTTGTGCTCATTGATTGGGCTCTGATCGTTGTAGAGATGAATCGCGGAGGGAATGTGGACAGCTCTGTGCCCAGAAATCTCCAGTAGTGGATGCATCAACGCAATATCCCCGGCCTGTTTTATAATGTTCCCGTGTTCATCGCTCAGGTCGCCAATACTAAGTAGCTCCAGCAAGCCAGCCTTGAAAGTGCGCAGGTGCGATGCTCGCCAGGGTGCTTGGCGAAAGCTGTTTGTGATCACTGTCCGAGTGTCGTAAGCCCCACCAATGTGTCGTTGATCGCTGGCGCGAATGAAGCTTCCATAGGTGAGTAAGCATTGCTGGCTCTGATAAGTAAATGCCACGATCTGTAGTGCGTCTTTCCCTAGCAATTGGTCATCACCGTCAAGCGTAATTATTACATCGTCGAGAGACGGCCTTAGCAATCTTGTGCCTTGAAGAAAACTTTGCAACGGGCTACCACTATTTACGGTATTGCTGATTATTTGAAATCGTGGATCCCCCTGGATTGCGGCACTTGCGATTGCCGCCGTGTTGTCGGTTGATCCATCATCAATAATAATCGCTTCAAAATTTCTATGGTTCTGCTCTTGAAGCGACCGAATGCAGGCTTCTATGTACCTCTCCGCATTAAACGATGGGATCACTACCTTAAAATGAATGTCCTGGTCATCAAGCTCAATGATGGATCTTGCTGGGAGTCTGAGTTTCTCCTCGTCCATAGGCGGGCTCGGCTGTTGTGCGGATGAAACTGGTCTTGTTGCTCCTGGCTGTGTCATTTCAGTCGATGTCTTGCTATTTGCATTCCCATAAGCTTTGGCGAGCTGCCTGATCAGCCCGATTTGATTCGGGTCTTGTGTGGGGACACGCTGAATGCGCGTGTTTTCTACCTGTTGAATCAACTCTCGCTTGTCAATGATATTTTTGCCATGGAAGATACTGATTATTGTGAATCTTGGTTCCAGCTGGACCATTGGTATAGAATAGTCCTTGAGAAAACTCTTCTCTTCAAGGCAAACGGCTTCATCGTCATGGCTTGTTTGTTCCAGCAGTGCTCGCCTGAATGCGAGCGTTCCTGAGGTTGCATGATTGGCGTCATAGGGTCCCTCGACCCACAGCTCTTCATCTGGCAGAAATAGAATGGGCAGCACTGTGGATCCGGCCACCATGCATCCAGTCCGCTCCAATTGGTTGACAGCGTGTTCCACTCTTTCGGGCGGATAGTAATCGTCATCATCGAAATAGATGATGATGTCTCCGCGACAGAAGGTGTGGCTGAGATTTCTTTTTTCCCCAAGCCTGAGCTTTTTTGGCAGCCTCTGATAGTTGATCGTTAGGCCGCTCTGCTCGATTGGATGGAAATCAGGGTGGTCTTCAGAGGAGTCATCCAGGATTATCCATTCAATCTTGGTAAGTGGGTAGGTTTGGTTGAGAATGCACTGTTCTACTAGCGTTAGATAAGCTTGTCTTTGATGCGTGACTGTACAGATGCTGACGCTGGGCATCATTCCTTCTGCTTGATGCCTCTCTGCCTGCGTGTTGGCCTCGGCGCTGTCATTCCTGTTAAGAGTTGCTTCTTGCTGATTCATCTCCATTGGCTTGTGCTTTTTGCGCTTTGCCACGGCCTTTGGGGATCATCACGCTCTATGGGCAGTCTGCCGATCAGTCATGGCTTTGTCACTGTCCTTCTCCAAGTGCTTCGTTGGGATGATCTTCCCAGATCCGGTGAAAGCTTCTTTGTGGATGTTCCCCTGCGGATCGTTAGCTGGCCACGACAACCAGTCCGCGTCGGAATTGCCAGCCGGAGGGGGCGCCCAACCAAGTGGTCTCAGCCTGGGATGCAGGCGGGAATCAGGACATCGTTATGGGTTCGGCCGAGGCCAAGTGCGCCGTATGCTGTCCCGCCCCCTGAACGCTTACATTTTGCGAGAGATCGATGCTGCCTGATTGGCGTTTTCTGACTGGTCAGCGCAATGATTTCTTCGCTAAGCATGCCCTTGCTTTGTTCTAGCTGGCTGTCATCTGCTGTGATGGGTTGAGTATTCGCTGATTTGCGAGAAAGCCTGATCTCCTTCATCAACTCTCATGATACTGTGAGCCCTGAATGCATGGGCTGATGCGCTTTACGACGATACGACTATCTGGAGGCAGAAGGATGGTCGCGGGTGGATTCGCGGACCGAATCCGAGGCTTGTGCTCTTGCTATTGGGTTGGCAGGATGATTGGAGAGCCTCTCGAAGTGATTTGGCCCGATCCAGACCCAATTTCAACTTATTATGCTGCTAGGCATGGGCTGGGCCTGCATTTGAGTGGGGCCATTACTTCGGAATTATTGTATCCTTTTTGCCAGTCAATTGATTTGGTTGATGGCAAGTGTGATCAGTTTCTCGGGCAGCTGGTGTCTCAGATTCCCCTTGAGACTGACTCGGATGATGTGCTGCGAATCTTGCGCCAGACATTTAGCTGCCAATCTCTTGCGACCAATATGGGTTTTGATTTGCTCTTCAATCATCCGCTGGTTCATCGACTTGTTCGGGATCAGTTGCTGTTGGCCAATCGGATCATTGCTCCTTGGCCCGCGTGTGTCATCGGTGGCTGGGTCGCCGATGCCTGCCTCAATCTGTTTAACTCGCCAGGGAGGCGACCGTTCAGGCGTTCAAATCTGACTGGCACAACATTTGGAACTTTATTTTGCTTGCGTGAGCCATCTGAATTGCCCGCCCCGCTTTCTGCTGCGTTGGCTTCTTTTCGGGCATGGGCTTCCCGTCATGCTGGTCACAATGTGATTGGTGTGCATGCACGCCTTGGCGGCGACTCTGTTTCTTGGCAGGATCCTGCATTGAGCTCTTTGGACGAGGCTCTGGACTCACTGCAGGTGAAGTCGACTCGGTGGCTTGCCCAGCAGAAGCGGCCAGCTGTGTTTCTGTGCAGCGACTCTGAAGCCTTCAAGACTCGTGCTGCCGATATCCTCTCTTGCCATTCTATTCCTGTCTTTATGCATAGGCTAGAGCCGATTCATATTGAAAGAAGCCGGGATAGGGGGCCGGGCATGATCGGTGTTGTTGCTGATTCTGAGTCGCTTCGCCTGTGCTCTACGATTCAATACACGGCGGGTGGCTTTTCGATGCTGGCGGCAGGTGCCTCCGGTGTTTCAATTGAAAGGCTTGTTCCCGGTAGGGCAGAATCAATCTGAGGGATTGGCGCGAGTGCTGTAGCTGTTCCTCGGTGGCTGCTTGGTCTTGTGATGCACCAGATGCGGGAATGGTCTCCATGCTCCACGGTGCGAGGATGTATCGCAGTCGTGTTTATTTGGTTTGTCAAGCAGGCCGTGCGTTCGCTGATCACGACGAGCTTGTTGTCGTGACTACGGCTGTACGACCTGGAGGGGCGCCAATCTTTCAATGGATATCCGTTGCTTCTGTTCTCCATTGTCTCCCACCCACCCCCTGTGATGGAGCCCCATGTGCCTGGAACCAGGCCAGCATCTGCTTCCAACCATCTTTGGCCGCGTCCGGCCGGTAGCTGGGGCGGGTATCGGGTGTGGAAGCCATGGGGCGCTTCAGGAGACACCACAATCCGGCTGCGGCTGCTTGCAGCCTGGAGTGCTGCCTGCATGTGCACCTCCGTTTCCAGCTTGATGCCGTCGTCCTGTTCGCCGTAGAGCCCCAGTACGGGAATCGTGCCCCCGTCCTCCGGGATTTGCATGAAGCCGGCGGTGAGGGTGCCGAGCAGCAGATCGCGGCGCCGGATCCCCCGGGCGCTCCAGGGTCGGAAGGGGTCGGGGCTATCGAAAGGAGTCGCCGGGCAGGGCAGGGTGGCACCCACGCTTCGGCTGCCGTGGATCGCGGGTGCGTTCAGGTGTCGGCCGTGATCGCCACCACCTGATCGCGGCCGTTCTGCTTGGCGTCGTACATGGCGGCATCGGCGCGGGCGATCAGGGCATCGAGTGATTCACCCTCTTGGGCCAGAGCCACACCCACACTGATCGTGATGCTCACCTCACTGTCGGTGATCGGCACCGGTTGGCTGGCCAGACGCCGCAGTTTCTCGGCGATCGTGATCGCATCGTTGATCCCCTGCACACCTGGCAGCACCACCAGCAGCTCATCGCCGCCGATGCGGGCCGCCAGATCCGACGACCGCAGGCAGGAGCGCACCCGTGCCGCCATCGCCTGCAGCACGGCATCACCGGCGTTGTGTCCGTAGGTGTCGTTCACGGTCTTGAAGTGATCGAGATCGCAGAACAGCACCGCCAGTTCCTGCCCCTTGCGCTGCTGCTGGACCGTGAGGCGCTGGATCTGGCTGAACACCTCCTCGCGGTTGAGCAGGGCGGTGAGGCTGTCAGTGGCGGCGCGGCGTTCCAGCTCTCGCTCGGTGGAGACCTCCACATCGATGATCCGGAAGGTGCACACTTCGCCGTCCGGTTCTTTGGCGGCGTTGAGGAAGGAGCTCCAGCGGCTTTCGATCCAGTGGCTGTGTCCATCCCGGCTGCGGATCTGATCGCGCCGGATCAGGCATTGTCCAGGCCTGGAATGGTTGGTCAGGGGCTGGCATGGGCGGTTGCCAAAGCTCTGGATCAGCTCCCCGATCGGGTGACCGATCCAGTCCCCCGGTTCCCAGCCCAGCACCGTCTGCAGCGACGGCGAGACCCACAGCACCTTGTCATCGGCGGCCAGATGCACCACCACGTCAGTGGAGTTCTCGGCCAGCAGGCGGAACTGCTGCTCGGAGGCGGTCAGCTGCGCCATGGCCGTGGCCCGCTCGGTCACATCACTCCAGGTGATGCTGAGGTCGTCATCCACCTTCACGGCACGGATGTCGAAATGGCGCTCTTGGCCGTGGCTCTCGTGGTGGAAGACGAAGTCGTCCAGTGCAAGGGGCTGGCCGCTGGCCAGGACGTTCAGGTAGAGATCGAACAGACCGCTCGTGACAATCCCAGGCCAGGACTGCCTGACTGTGGTGCCCACAAAGATCTCCAAGGGCATCCGGTTGTAGGCCGCGGCGGCAGGGTTGGCCTGGATGATGCGGAGATCGGTGATCTGGCCGCCTGAGTCGCGCACCGGCCCAAGGATGAGATGGGGGTCGAGCAGGGAATCGAGGGTGGTGCGGAGGCGCTGTCGCTCTGCCGTGATCTGCGCCTGCGCCTCCGCCAGCTCCGTCACCTCGTAATTCACGCCCAGCATCCGCAGCGGCCGCCCCGCAGGATCGAAGCTGGTGTGGGAAGCCGCCTGGAGGTGGTGGACAGAGCCATCGGGCCAGACCACCCGAAACTGGGCTGCATAGACAGACTCACCCCGCAGGGCTGATTTCACAGCTGCCTCCGTAGCGGCCTTGTCCTGCGGATGAACCGCATCGGCCCAGGCTTCATAGGCGCCAGCAAAGTCGCTGGGATTACGGCCATAGAGCCGGTACATCACCGGGTCCCAGTGGAGGACGTTTCTGGGCACATCCCAGTCCCAGATGCCCACCACCCCTGCCGCTGCAGCGGCCTGGAGGTAGTCGGTCTTGGCCTTGAGCTCGGAGATGTCGATCAGCTCCACCAGCACCTGCTCCACCGTTCCCTCGGAGATCTTCAGGTTGCTCACCTGCAGATCTCCCCAGATCACCGAGCCGTCGGGTCGGGTCAGGCGCAGGCGCATCTGGCAGAGGCTCCGTTCCCCGGCCAACACAGCGGCCACCTGTGCCATGGGATCCGTGTCCTGAGCCGCCGCCGCCTCAGGCTCCTGTTCGGCTTCGGCGGTGGGATCAACGATCCGAAGGGCCTGGAGCAGGCCTATGGACTTCAAGGCGGCCTCGTCCTGGCCCAGCAGGCAGCAGAGCGCTGGACTCAACATCAGGAACTGGCCGGTGCCAGGGCTGCAGATCGCCACCCCCACCCTGGCCGTCTCGATGCTGATGCGCATCTGCTCTTCGGAGCGAGCCTGGGCCAGCTCAGCTTCGACCTGCCGGGTGATGTCGATCGCCTCGCCGATGCAGAAGTCCACGCCTCCCTCGCTCCGGCGAACGCAAGCCACGCTCAGATCGATCCAGCCAGCTGTGCTGTCGGCCTTCAGAAAACGCTTTCGGAGTCGATAGCTGCTGCGCCGATTGGCAACCAGCTCCTCAAACAGGGGGAGCTCGAGCTGGATGTCGTCTGGATGGGTGAGCTCTCTCCAGTTCTGGTTTTGCAGGGTGTCGGCATCGCGACCGAACATCCTGCACAGAGCCGGATTCACCCGAGTCAGCTGTCCGTCGGCATTGGCCAGGGCGATACCGACGGAGGTGTTGTCGAGGGTGAGGCGCAGGGTCTCTTCACTGCGTTGCAGTCTGGCCAGCGTCTGGCAGCGCTGGGCCGAGAGTCTCACGGCCATCAGCGCCACGCCCGAGAGACCCACCAGCTGGATGACGAAATCGATCGAGGGGAAGAAGCCCCAGAAGGTGCCCGAGCCGATCGCCAGCACGTAGGCCTCCGCGATCAGGGGGGCCATCTGGCGCGGCGTGGCGAAACTGGCCGAGAGCACCACCACCAGGAAGTAGTAGGGCAGCAGCGGGAAGGTGCGCGGCAGGAGCAGAGCCAGCGGGAAGATGGCCACCATCGCCAGCGCCAGGATCCAGAGCCGGCGGCGGTTGCGTGTCGCTGGTAACGCTGGTTCCGAACGCACTTGCCCTCTAACACCCGACGGGAATCGCGGGGATTTTCTATGGGGTCATCCTGCTACCGCTGAGGACGCATCGTGGGTGCCGATCGAGGTCTGCATCGGGCTGTCACAAAAACGCGTCTGCGCCGTGGCTTCACTGGGCAGGGGCGGGCACGGTGGCCAATCGCTCAGCAGCCGGATCCCAGAGGATGTAGTCGAAGCAGATGGGGATGTCGCCCAGCCGCAGGCGCCTGACGCCGTTGAGCAGGTGCTGATTGCGTTGCTGGCAGGCCCGCAGCCGGTAGTTGGGGATGGCGGAGCTGAGGTGGTGGATGGCGTGGCAGCCGATGTCTGCCGAGAACCAGTTGAACAGGGCCGGCAGGTCCAGATCGCTCGTGCCTTCCAGGCAGCCGGCCATTTCGCTCCAGCCCTCGCTGGCATGGGCATAGGAGCCGGGGAAGTTGTGCTGCACGAAGAAGATGCAGATGAAGATGGCGGCGGCGCAGGCCATCACCGGTGAATAGATCAGCCAGAAGGGCCCGGCGCCGATCCACCAGCCCATGCCGACCCACAGGGAAACCACTGCCAGGTTGTTGAGGGCCAGATCGCGGCATTCCTCGGGGCTGTGCCAGTGCCGGGTCGACCCCTGACGGGCGACATCCAGCAGGCCCAGCAGCAGGGCCACGCGGGGCTTGATCACCAGATAGAAGAACCCGCCGGGAAACAGCATCAGCGGCTGGCGAATCCAGCCATACCAGCGCTGCTGCGACGGGCTGAGCGCGCCGTAGGCCTCGGTGGTGATCAGGGCCGACGGCCCCTGATAGCGCTCCCAGTTGCCGTTGTGCCGGTGGTGAAAGGCATGGCCGCGCGACCAGGGCAGCTGCGGGATGCCGCAGACGATGCCGAGCAGAAAACCAACGGCGCGGTTCACCCTGCGGCTGCGGAACAGGGCGTTGTGGCCACAGTCGTGCATCAGCGAGAAGCAGCGGGCCAGCAGCAGCACCATCAGGGCGATCACTGGCAGCAGCAGCAACGGCGCCTGCTGCAGGCTCCACACCGCCACCCACCAGAGCAGGCCAAGTGGCACCAGGGTGTTGAGGATCTGCCAGCTGGCGATCCAGTTGGAGGGCGTCATGAAGGGCTTGAGCTCGAAGTCGGCCCTGGTGATGCCCGTGGCGTGTGCGCTTGGCGTGGCCGGCGGCGTCTGCGCTGGCGGCAGGGGGGAGCTCAGAACTGGAGCCGTCGCGGGGCCATGGGTCAAGCGTTCTTACCGAAAAGTCCGATCCATCAGCCTAGGCAGGATTCCAGGGTCGCGTCAGTGGGGTGGGAATTGGCTCAGACCGGTGTGGCGTCGCGCACACTTTCGAACAGGTCGATGTCCCAGGCCACCAGATCGCGGCGGATCGCGTCGGCGCGGGGGCGGGGCAACCGCTCGGCCAGGTCTTCGCCGGTGATCACACCGCGGAGCTCGCCGCCGTCTTCCCGCAGGAAGGCCAGGGCATGCCAGGTGAGGATCGCGGCCCCCACGGCGGTGGGATAGGAGATGTAGGTGGCACCGGCATAGGGGCTGTTGAGTAAACCGCGGTAGCGGAGATAGCTCACCCCAACAGTTTCGATCGTGCTCTGGCGATCGTTGCGCACATTTTCGGTGTAGCGGATTTCGGCGGAAGCGGCGAAATGGGCCCGGCGAATCACCCCCTCGCGCAGATAATCCTCGATCCGCCGCGGTTTGTTCATGCCCGGCAGGATGGCGCGCACCATCGCTTCCACAGTGAGTTCGCTCTGCTGCGGCAGGGTGCGTTTCGACAGCAGATTCAGCTTGAACAGGGCCTTGACCAGCTCCACTTCCGACCCACCGGTGTAGATGCCGATCGAGTCGATCTCGGGGAAGGAGCGATGCAGCGACAGCAGTTCCTCCTGATAGAGCGGGTACTGCCGGGTGGCTGTCACCTCATGGGGAAAGCTGTGCTCGCGCGCGGCGCTGAACGGCTCCAGCACCTGCAGGCGCCCATCCCGCAGCAGGCGAGGCCGCGCCGCCAGTTCCTCCAGGGCCACCAGCGGCGACCAGGAGAAGACGATCTCGTCGGCGTCGATGTCTTCGAGCAGATAGAGATCCACGCTCTCGATCCGCAGATCCCGGCGCCGGGCGGAGCGAAGCTCGTGCAGACGCAGGCCGACCAGGAAATTGGTCACCCCCGGCGAGATCCCCAGATTGATCAGGGCGGCCCGGTTGGCGGCGCGGAAGGCGTGATCCAGCCCGTATTGCGCAAAGGTGAGGCTGCGCTCGGTCTCGGCGTCGTACATGTCCGAGGCCAGATCCACGGTGTGCGCGCCCAGCCGCAGGCCCAGCTCCAGCATCGGCAGGTTGAAGATCGGGTTGGCGGCATTGACCAGCAGGTCGATGCCGGCGAAGCGGGCGCCGTGGTCGCCTGCCAGGGCAAACACCGGTGCGAAATCGCTCACCTCCAGGAAGTCGATCCGATCGAACAGGCGCTCGGCGTGGAACAGCGCATCGCGGGCCAGCTCCGTGTTCAGCACCACCACCAGGAACTCCAGCTCCACGCCATCCCGCTCGGCCAGCTCCGCCAGGCAGATCAGCAGGGAGGAGCCCACCGCCCCCAGCCCGAAGAAGGCGATCCGCAGGGTGGGGGCGGCAGGGGTGCTGGTGCCGGAGGGGAGGCTGGTCATGGAACGCTCTGCCACTGGCGCAGCAGGTCTTCGAGGGCTGCGGGGGAGGGGGGCGGCAGGCGGCGCACCCGATCGCCGGCGGGGCTGCCGCCCTGACCGGCCGGATCCCGGAAGCCATGGCGGTTCAGCACGGCACGGCCCTCGGCGCCCAGAAGAAACGCCACGAAGCGGCTGCCGTCGGCTTCCCGCCCCTGGCCTTCGCCCCGGCGCACGCCTGCGGCCAGCACCGTCTCCATGGTGGGATCGGGAAACAGCATCCGGTAGCCCCCCGGCCAGCGCCCCTCGGCTTCGCCCTGGCGCTGCAGGGCCGGGGCCTCGTACACAAAGGCGAGATCCCCCTGGTTGGGTCCGCCACTGACGAACTCGCTCAGCAGGATGTCGGTGGAGCGTGCCGGCCGGTAGATGGCCCGCTTCAGCAGCGCCACCGCCTCGCTGCCCGGTTGGTCGCGGGCCCAGAGCGCCAGGGTGAGCTGGCCCGAGTTGGAGCGGAGCGGATCGGTCATGCGCAGATCGACGCTGCCCCAGGCGGGCGGACCGTCGATCGCCTGCCAGCGACCGGCCCGCGCGGCAGCCCGCAGCCGCTCCCAGGAGAACCGGCCATCGGGGAACAGCCGCTTGGCCCGCTCCGGCCAGGCCACCGCCACCAGCAGCGTGCGGGCGATCGGCTGCGGGCTGCCGCGGAAGGCCGGTCCTTCGCCCCGGGCCTGCACCGCCCCGGCGTAGCTCTCGAGCTGGTCGCGGTTCGAGGGGATCAGCACCCGCGGGCGCTCCGGGCCGCCATCGATGCTGGCGTTGATCATGTCCTGGGCACCCAGCACCCGCCAGCGCAGGTCGATGTCGCCATGGCGCGTCTCGAACAGCGGTTCGATCTGCCGCAGCGAGGCCTCCAGCTCCGATCCCACCACAACCAGCAAGGGACGCCGCAGACCCGGCACCGGGGCGGCAGCCAGCAGCACCGCCACAGCGCCGATGCCCAGGGAGAGGAAGCGGCGTCGGCTCAGACGACTCACCGGCTGATCCGGAGATGCCCGGCCAGTCTGCAGCAGAATTCCGCAGCAGAATGGGGGGCAACGGGCCGGGATTCGATGCGCTTCTCCAGCCTGGTGCCTCGCGGTGTGGCCCGCCGCCGCCCCTACTGCCACCGCCACCGCCACCGCCACCGTTGTACCGCCGCCGCCCTGCTGCTGCTGGCTCCCCTGGCGGGCTGCGGCAGCGGGCCGGGGCAGGAGATCGCCATCCCGATGCTGGTGGGCAGCGCCC